>NZ_JBHXEG010000050.1:0-65907 GCF_042724935.1 Kitasatospora sp. NPDC127060 | reverse complement strand
AACGGCTCGATCCACATCGGATCGCTCGCCGAGATCACCCCACCCATACCGTGACCAACGCCGAACCAGACGGATAGTTACGGGACAGCCTTTAGCAGACCCCGCGGGGGCCGGTCAGGCCCGGGGGACGAGGGTGTTCTCGCTGCGGCGGCCGGCCGTGAAGTCGTCGACGTCGCGGGCGGTGGCGTCGATGATCTGGCCGACGACGGTGCGGGTGAAGCAGGCCTGGTGGCTGGTGACCAGCACCTGGGGGAAGGTGACCAGCCGGGCGAGGACGTCGTCGGTGATGCCCTGGACGGAGCGGTCGGTGAAGATCAGTGCGGCTCACTGGTCGTCAGCGCCCTCCTGGCCGGGAGCGCCCTCCTGCTCTACCGCGAGTGACGGGCGCTCCGGCGGCACCTTCCCGGCGGGTCAGCCGGCCTGCGGCGTCCAGACGAGCGGATTGGCGAGCGTGACGCCGTGGCTCCGGAAGTCGAGGGTGACCCGGTCGCCGTCCAGCATGGTGTGCCCGCCGTGGAAGCTGCTCCGGTCGGCCCCGACGTACACGTAGTGCACGCGGCCGGGCCGGTGCAGCGCCTCGTGGGCGAACAGCCCCGCCGTGATGGTGTCGAGGTCGTAGTGGAGCGCGTCGGTGCCGGTGGTGAACGTGCCCTTCCAGACGAGGGCGCCGTCCCGCTCGATCGTCGTCTCACCGGTGACGTGACGGGGCGGCGGGCCAAGGTGCAGGGCGGGCGAGATGCCCGCGCTGCAGAGCTTCGCGTACGACAGGTGGCCGTTGTGCCGTCGGAACCGGCCGATGTCCGTCACGTCGTTGCCGAAGGTGTAGCCCACGTAGCGGGGCCGGCCGGTTCCCTCGTCACCCACGTAGACGAGGACGACCTCCGCCTCCTCGCAGACGGCGAGCGCCCCGCCGGGCACGTCCAGGGGCTCGCCCGGCAGCCGCAGCGCGTCGCCGAGGCCCTTGAAGAACCAGGCGGGCTGGTCCGGGGTGGTCTCGTCGACCTTCACGTTGTGGGTCATCATGAAGCCGCCGACCAGGGCGTCCCCCACCTGGCGCGGGAGGCACGGCACGCGCGTTCGCACCTGGTGCAGTTCCCCGGCCGGCACGTCCACCGGTGTCCGGCCGGACGTCAGGGCACCGGCGTCCCCGCCGGACTCCCGGACGAGCACGGCCAGTCGTTCGTCGGACAGCGGGTACAGGCGCAGCGGGGCTCCGCTCGGGGCCGCGCCCAGGGCGAAGTACGACGCCCCCTGGTAGTCGCACTCGAAGAGCACCGTCATCGGGAATCGCCTCCTGGGAAGGACGGATGGGGTTGCCGGTACCTATCGGCCGTCTGCGGCCCTGAGGGCGAGGCGGTCGATCTTGCCGTTGCCGGTGAGGGGGAACGCGTCCAGGCGCACGTAGCGCCGGGGGATCATGTAGGCGGGAAGAACGGCCGCCAGGTGGGTGCGCAGAGTGCGGGAGTCGGTCTCGCCACCGGTGTGGAAGCCGATCAGGTCGAGGCTGCCGACCGGGCCGGGGAGGGCCAGGACCACGGCGTCCGTGACCTTCTCGTGCCGTCGCAGCGCGCCTTCGATCTCGGCGAGCTCGACCCGGTGGCCGCGGATCTTGACCTGGGAGTCCAGCCGGCCGAGGTGGGTCAGGGTGCCGTCGTCGGCGCGGCGGACGAGGTCACCGGTGCGGTACCAGTCGGAGGGGACCGGCGGACGGCCGGTGACCGGGACGAAGCCGACGGAGTCGTCGTCGGCGAGGAAGCGGCCGGCGTTGTCCTCCGCGGCGAGGTAGCCGTCGAAGCGCTGGGGGCCCCGGACACAGAGTTCGCCCTCGTCGGCCTGGCGCCCGTCGGCGACGACGACGGACTCCAGGTGCGGGTAGACGTGGCCGATGGGGACGGTGCCGTTGGAGGTGGCGGGCCAGTCCTCGGTGCGGGCGGGCAGCCGGTAGGCGGAGACGTAGACGGTCAGTTCGGTGGGACCGTAGACGTTCTCCACGACGCCGTTCGGGGCGGCGGCGTGCCAGGCCCCGGCCTGTTCGACGGTGAGCTGCTCGCCGAGGAAGAGGCTCATCCGCACCGACGGCATGGCGCCGGGGGCGAGTTCGCCCAGGCCGAGGGCGGTGGAGACGGCGGACGGCACTGACGTCCAGTGGGTGAGGGAGCGTTCGTTGACCCAGCGGACCGGATGCATCAGGTCCCGGGTGGAGGGGGCGACCAGGGTGGCGCCCGAGCCCCAGGCCACGAACAGGTCGAAGACCGAGACGTCGAACGCGAAGTCGAAGTTCTGCGTCATCCGGTCGCCGGGCCCCACCCCGTACCGGGCCAGGTTGTGGTTCACGAAGCTGAGGGCGTTGGCGTGCGACACGGGCACGCCCTTGGGCCGGCCGGTGCTGCCCGAGGTGAAGAGGACGTACGCCGTCGGCTGGGCCGCGGGGGCCCGGAACGGGGCGGCGTCCGCAGGGGTCCCGAGGGCGGGGATCTCCACGAGCCGCGGCAGTGTCTGCGACGGGCCGTCTGCGTCCGGTGCGAGGGCGGCGGCCGGCCCCCCGATGTCGTCGGTCAGGACCAGGGTCAGGTCGGCGGCCCCGGCGATCGCGCGGATGCGGTCGGCGGGGGCGGCGTTGCTGATCGGGACGATCGTGGCGCCCAGCCTCAGGACGGCGAGGTAGGCCACGTAGGTGCGGGCGCACTTCGTGCCGATCAGACCGATCCGGGGCGGTACCGGGCCGTGGTCGGCCGCGATGCAGCGGGCCAGGCGTTCCGCCTGGTCCGTCAGTTCGCGGTACGTCAGGGGGTCCTCGCCGGGGGTCTCCAGGGCGATGGCCTCGGGGTGGCGGGCGGCCGTCGCCTCGACCAGCCCGTACAGCCGGGTCGGTGCGGCGGACGGCGGCGGGGTGCTGCTGCTCATGCGGTCCCTTCCTGGGGGTGGGCGAGGGCGTCCGGGTTGACCAGGTACGGGGGGCGTTCCCCGCGCAGGATGCACGCGGTGTTCTCGACGGCGGCCGGTACCAGTGAGCGGTACATCTCCACGGTGTGGCCCACCACGTGGTCGGTGAGCAGCACGTTCGGGGCCTTGCGCAACGGGCTGTCCGCGGGGAGGGGTTCGACGTCGAAGGTGTCGATGGCGGCGCCGGCGATCCGGTTCCCGTGCAGGGCGTCGGCCAGGGCCGCCTCGTCGACGATGCCGCCGCGGGCGGTGTTGATGAGGACGGCGCTGTCACGCATGCGGCGCAGTTCGGGTTCGCCGATCAGGCCGCGGGTCGCGGCGTTGAGCGGCAGGTGGATGCTGACGACGTCGGCTTCCGTCAGGACGCGGTCCAGGGAGCAGAAGTCCACCTCGGGCCAGTCCTCGGGCCGGGGGGTCCGGGTGTGGCAGAGGACGGGGCCCGTGCCCCAGGGCGCGAGGCGGGTGCACACCTCCCGGGCGATCCGACCGAAGCCGACGAGGCCCAGGGTGGCACCGCGCAGCGAGCGGCTGTCGAGCTCGGCGGGCCGGGGGCGGGGGCGCTGTTCGGCGACGGCGGCGAGGCGGTCGGCGAGCCGCAGCCGCAGGGCCAGGGCGAGCATGATGGTGGCCTCGGCCATGCTGCCGTGGTTCTCCGGGGTCGCCCCGTTGGCGATGACGATGCCGCGCCGGGTGGCGTCGGGGACGTCGATGGAGTTGAAGCCGCTGGAGGCGAACACAACTCCCTTCAACTCCGGGTGCCCGTCCATGAGTTCGGGACCGACGGGGGTGCGGGAGGTGAGCACGAGGGCGTCCAGCGGGCCGTCCGTGACGGCCCGCGGATCCGCCGCCCGGACCACCTGGTGGCCCAGGGCGGCGAGCCGCCCGGCGATCTCGTCGAGCAGCTCGTCGAGGACCCGGTCGGTGCCGACGAAGACCCGGTGGCCGGACGGCGGAACTATGGACGGCATCCGACTAGAACCCGGTCAGGTAGGGGAGCCGGGCGGCCGTCCCGCTCACCTGGTCGGCGTTCTTGAGGAGTTCGGCGAGCGTGTCCCAGGTGCCCTCCAGGAAGGAGTCCCGCAGCGACGCCTGGATCTGCACGGGGAACTCGCGGCCGGCGATCCGCAGGACGCCCTTGCCGAGGTCCACGTCGGCCACGGCGTCGGCGTCGGCCAGGCCGATGGCGCGGGCCTCCTCCGCGTGCTCGGGGGCGAGGGTCACGCAGGGCAGCCCGATGGTGCCGCAGTTGCCGCGGAAGATCTCTCCGAAGCTCTCCCCGACGACGGCGCGGATGCCCCAGCGGTGCAGGGCCTGCGCGGCGTGCTCGCGGGAGGAGCCGCAGCCGAAGTTCTTGGCGACCAGCAGGACGCTGCCGGCGGAGCGCTCCTGCTGGTCGAAGGGGTGGGTGACGCCGCGGGCGTGCTCCTGCTTGCGGTCGTCCTCGAAGACGTGCTCGCCGAGCGCGTCGAAGGTCAGGTGCTTGAGGAACCGGGCCGGGATGATCCGGTCGGTGTCGATGTCGTTGCCGCTGAGCACGACCGTCGTGCCGGTGACGGTGCTGATCCGCGGATCGGTGGCGCTGGTCACTGCTGGGGCTCCTTAGGAGGAAGAGACGACGGTCGCGGGGCCGAACACGGTCGCCGGGTCGCAGACCGAACCGTTGACGGCGGCCGCGGCCACCGCCAGCGGGGACATGATCATCGTCCGGCCGGTGGGCGAACCCTGACGGCCCTTGAAGTTGCGGTTGGAGGAGGACGCCGCGAGCTCGCGGCCCACCAGCTTGTCCATGTTCATGGCCAGGCACATCGAGCAGCCCGCCAGCCGGAACTCGAAGCCGGCCTCCTCCAGCACCTTGTCCACGCCCAGGCGGAGGAGTTCCTCGCGCACGGCGTTGGAACCGGGCACGGCGAGCGCGCGCACGCCGGGCGAGACCCGGGCGCCGCTGCGCTTGAGCGCCTCGGACACCTCCAGGAAGTCGGAGACCCGGCCGTTGGTGCAGGACCCGATGAAGGCGACGTCGATGGGGTAGTCGCCGAGCTTGTCGCCGGGCTTCATACCCATGTATTCGTAGGCCTCGGCGTAGGAGTCGGCGACGTCCTGCGAGGCGCCCTCCAGGGAGGGCAGCAGCCCGTCCACCGGGACGGACTGGCCCGGGTTGATGCCCCAGGTCACCATGGGCCGGATGTCGGCCCCGTCCATCACCACGACGTCGTCGTAGCTGGCGTCCGGGTCGGAGGCGATGGAGCGCCACCAGGCCACGGCACGGTCCCACGCCTCGCCGGTGGGGGCGGCGGGGCGGCCCTTGAGGTAGGCGAAGGTCGTGTCGTCGGGGTTGACGTAGCCGCAGCGGGCGCCGCCCTCGACGGCCATGTTGCAGACCGTCATCCGCTCGTCCATCGACATGTTCTCGATGACGGAACCCGCGAACTCGTAGGCGTAGCCCACGCCGCCGACGACGCCGAGCTCGTGGATCACGTGCAGGATGACGTCCTTGGCCGTGACGCCGGGGGCGAGTTCGCCGTCGATCTGGATCCGGCGCACCTTGAGCCGGTTCATGGTCACGGTCTGGGTGGCCAGGACGTCGCGCACCTGGGAGGTGCCGATGCCGATGGCGACCGCGCCGAACGCGCCGTGGGTGGAGGTGTGCGAGTCGCCGCAGGCGATGGTCATGCCCGGCTGGGTGAGGCCCTGCTCCGGCCCGATGACGTGGACGATGCCGTAGTCGCCGCTGCTCGGGGAGAAGAAGCGCAGCCCGAAGTCCTCGGTGTTGGTCTCCAGTTGGGCCAGCATGTCCTCGCCCAGCTGGTCGAGGAGCGGGCGGGCGATGGTGTCCGTGGGAATGACGTGGTCGGCGGTGGCCACGTTGCACTCGGGCATGGCGATGCCGAGGCCGCGCTCCCGCAGCATGGCGAAGGCCTGCGGGCTGGTCGCCTCGTGCACCAGGTGGAGGCCGATGAAGAGCTGAACCCGGTCGTCGCCGTAGTCGCGCACGGTATGCAGGTCGAAGACCTTGTTGTACAGCGTTGAACCCATGAGCTTTTTCCTCGTCGGTCGTCTCGAAGAAATGAACGGTTATGCGGTGGGCCTGACGGGAGCGGCGGACCCGGCGGTCACGCCTCCGTCGACGGCCAGCGCCTGCCCGGTCACGTAGCTCGACGCCGGGCCGGCCAACCACAGGGCGGCCGCGGCCACTTCCTCCGGCAGGCCGATCCGGCCGAGGGGTGCTCGCCGGGCCCGTGCCGCGAGCTGTCCCTCGTCCGGGTACAGCTCGCGCAGCATGGCGGTGTCGGTGGACCCGGGACAGACCGCGTTCACCCTGATCCCGTGCGGGGCCAGCTGGAGTGCCGCGGCCTTGGTGAGTCCGACGACGCCGTGCTTGGTCGCCGCATACATGGGACTGCCCGAGTGCCCGAGGAAGGAGGCCACCGAGCCCGTGGTGACGATCGCTCCGCCACCTGACCGGAGCATCGCCCGTGACTGGTGCTTCAAGCACAGCCACATGCCCATGAGATTGACGGACATGACGTCGACGGCATCCTTCTGGAGCGCTTCTGACAGGAGCCCACTTGGGCCGAACATACCAGCCGTGTTCACGGCCGCGTCCAGGCGTCCGAATTCCAAGACGGCAGTATCAACTGACGCCGCGACAGCTTCCTCATCAGTGACGTCGCAGGTCACGGCGAGGCCACGGTCGCGCTCCAGGCCCGCCAGCTCCAGGCTCTCGCGCAGGGTGTGCTCCCGGCGTCCCGCGGCCACGACGAGGGCGCCCGCGCGGGCGAGCGCGGTCACCGTGGCACGGCCGATGCCGCTGCCGGCGCCGGTGACCATGACGACGGCGTCCTTGAGGTCGTTGCCGGGGGAGTGGGTCGGGTGACTGTTCATGAGATGTGGAGACCTCCGTTGACGTCGACGAGCGCACCGGTGGTGTATCCGGCTTCCTCGCCGCACAGATGGACGATGGCGGCGGCCGCCTCGCCGACGGTTCCGTAGCGCGCCATGGGGAGGCGGCCGCGCACCTCGGCCTGCCGCTCGGGCGGCATCTCCTCCCAGGCCGCGACGAGGCGCTCGGTGGCGATGGGGCCGTGCGCGACGGCGTTCACCGTCACGCCGTACGGGGCGAGTTCATAGGCGCACTGCTTGGTGTAGCCGAGGACGGCCGCCTTCGCGGCGACGTAGGCCGCGTTGCTGAAGATCGAGTAGGTGCGCCCGGCGATCGAGGCGAGGTTGACGATGCGGCCCCGGCCGCGCTGGCGCATGGCGGGGGCGCACAGCCGGGTCAGCGTGAAGCAGCCGAGGAGGTTGTTGCTGATCGCCGCGGTGAGGTCCGCCTCGCGGAGGTCCTCCAGGGGGATGCGGCGGGTGTCGCCGCCGACGCCGTTGACGAGGACGTCGGGGAGCGAGTCCGGGTCGGCTCCTTCGACGTACGCCGTGACGGCCTCGGTGTCGGTGACGTCCAGCAGGAGCGGGCGTGCCCCGGGCACGGTTCGCCGGGCGGCCTCCAGGGCGGCCGGATCCCGGTCGATCATGAGGACGTCGACGCCCTCTGCGGCGAGGCGCCGGGCGACCTCGGCGCCGATGCCGGAGGCGGCGCCGGTGACCCAGGCGCGGCGCGCCGGGAGCGGGCGGCTCGGGTCGGTGTTCACGGTCGTCCTTCCGGTGGGGTGTCCTGGGCGGTGGGTCGGGCGCGGTGCGGGGCGGCCGGCCGGGGCGCCGTCCACGGGCGCCGGAAGCCGGGGGTGCAGAGGTCCAGCAGGGCCCGGGTGGGGCGCAGTCCGATGCCGGGGCCGCCCAGGGCGGGGGCCCGGGAGGTGACGCGGTCCACCCGGTAGGCGGGGGTGGTGAGCGGAGGGCGGTCGGCGAACCACTCGTCCTGCCGGCCGGCCTCCACGGCGACGGGCGCGCGCAGGGCCGTGCCGACGAGGCGGCCGGCGGCCCACAGCGGGCCGAGCTCGCCGACCTGGACGCCGAGTTGGAGGCCGAGGCCCGCGGCGCGCGCGGCGCGGGCGAGTGCCAGCAGCCGCAGGGGGCCGCCGCACTTGGAGACGCGCAGGTTGAGCAGGTCGGCCGCCCGGTGGGAGGTGCAGTCGGCGAGGTCGCGGGCCGAGGAGAAGGACTCGTCGAGCATCACCGGGAGCCCGGCCCGGCGCAGCCGGGCCAGCTCCTCCCACCGGCGCGGGGCGAGGGGTTCCTCCAGCCAGGACAGTCCGGCGGCGAGCAGGCGCGGGGCGTGGGCGAGGACCTCCTCGACCTCCCAGGCGCAGTTGGCGTCCACCGACACGGTGGCACCGGGCAGCAGGGCGGCGACCTGCGCCACCAGGTCGGCCACCGGGGCCACGTCGGGACCGGCCTTGAGCTTGACGTGCGGGATCGCCTTCCGGGCGGCGTCGGACAGCGCGGCGAGGCGGGCCGGCGGCGCACCGCTCAGGTCCAGGACGGTCGCCACCGGCGCGGGGGCGGCTTCGGCGGCCAGCACGTCGTCGTACCCGGCCAGGTGCAGGGCCTGGAGGCCGTCCACCCCGTGCCTGCGGCAGACCAGGTCGAACAGGGCGGTCTCCAGGGCGGCCGCGGCCGCCGGGGCGGGCCGGCCGGGCTCCCCGAGGAGTTCCGGCAGTTCGAGCGCGGCCAGGCCGGCCAGCGACTCCGCCGGCGGGGCCGCGAGCAGCTCGACGACGGAGGGGGGCAGTTCCCGTCCGCGCAGCGCGGCGAGGACCGAGCGGACCGACTCGCCGGTGACGTACTCCCGCGGCGCCGCCTCGCCCCAGCCGGTCTCCCCGTCGTACTCCGCGGCGACCAGCACGGAAGCCGTTTCCCGGCGGGTCGTCCGGGCGTGCCGGAAGGGGCGTTCCATCGGGATCCGGGCCTCGTGCACGGTGAGGGTCAGCACGGGGAGCCCGCCCCTGCCGGGGGACGTCCGGCGATCACCGCTGGGCCCCGTTCCGGACCACCGCGGCCAGCCAGTCCCAGTACTGCTCCCGGACGTCGGTGAACTCGAGGTAGTGGGAGGCGACCGGGAAGTGCCGTGCCACGGCCTGCGGCGCGAGGTCGGCGAGCATCGCCTCGGAGGCCCGGAGGTCGATGATCGAGTCCTGGTCGGGGCAGGCCACCCAGACCTCGCGGTCCGCCCAGGGAGCGGGGCCCGCGTCCGCGTACAGGTCCTCCGTCTCGACCATGGCGGCGCGGAAGGAGTCCGTCACCGACCGGACCATCAGGCCGTCGTTGGCCATCCACGCGAGGTACTCGGGCACGGTGGTGTACTGCTCGTCCTCCAGCTGCACGACCGAGGCGTCCGGGCCGGTCCGGCTCAGCACGCGGCGGCGGGCGGCCTCGTCGAGGCGGGCGCGCTGCTGCCCCAGGGCCGGGGCGCACAGCACGACGCCCGAGCCGCGCGGGATCCGGCCGGAGGCGACCATGGCGGCGACCAGGCTGCCGCCGAAGCTCTGGCCCAGCACGGTGACCGGGCCCGGGGCCTCGGCGGCGAGGCCGGCCAGGACGGTGCCGTAGTCGTCGAGCACGGTGCGGGCGTCCGGCAGGTGGCCGCGCGGGCCGGTGCTGGCGCCGGACCCCCGGCGGTCGAGCGCCGTCAGCCGGACACCCCGCTCCAGCAGGGCGGGACCGGTCTCGAAGAGCCAGCCCGCGTGGCTCTGCAGGCCGTGGACGTAGAACAGGTCGGCGAGACCGGGCCGACCGTCGTCCCAGGTGTGCAGGGCGAGGGTCTCCCCGCCGGCCGGCACCCGGCTGACGACCGGGTCCGGGCGGGTGGTCGGCTCAGGCATCGGCGGCGGTTCCGGCCGGGGCCAGGTGGGGGACGTCGCCGCTCTCCCACCGGGTGATCAGCGACTCGGCGACGAGCTGGGAGAACTCCCGGCGGCCGGGGACCATCTGGCCCGAGGCGACGAACATGTCCCGGGCCTGGTCCCACCGCTCGCGCCAGTGCCCGGCGTCCGTGGTGGCCAGGGCGGGGTCGGCGGCGCTGCGGGTCACCACGGACGGGAACCACGGCCGGTCCGAGGGCTCGTGCGAGGGGTAGAAGCGGAAGTCGAAGCTCCAGCGCAGGCGTTCGGAGCGGTTGACGGTGGAGCCGTGCGGCGTGCGCTTGTGCAGCAGGACGAGATCGCCCTTCCTGACGGGCAGCGGCACGGCGGCGGCTTCCAGCTCCCGGACGACGTCGGGGCCCATCGGCCAGGGCAGCAGGTTCTCCTCGCGGTGCCGGCCGGGCACCACCAGCAGGCAGCCGAGTTCCGCGGGGACGTCCATCAGCGGGATCCAGCAGGTCACCAGGGTGGTGTCGTCGGACTGCGGGATCTGGGTCATCGCGTCCTGGTGCCACATGGTGGGCGCGTGCATGGTCTCGCCGCGTCGGGCGCCGAACCCGCCCGGGGTCTTCGTGGCGGGCAGCTTGAGCCGCACGTGCTGGTTGGGGCTCGCCGATATCTCCTCGCCGACCAGCCGCCCCACGACGTCGAGGACCCGGGCGTTGCGGAGCAGTCCGAGGACGCCCGGCCCGGTGTGCACCCGGCTGCCCGGCTGGAGCGAGGTGAACGGCATGTGCGGCAGGGTGATGTCGAGCTCGCTCAGCAGCGCGGTGTCGAAACCGGGGAGCGCGGCGAGGGCCACCAGGTGCTCGTCGAAGGGCCGGCCCACGAGCTCCTCGCCGCCGGTGAGGGCGCCCGAGCGGCGCCACTGCTCGGCGCGTTCGTCCAGCAGGCGCGCGTACTCCTGCCGGACCTCGGTGAAGTCGGCCTCGTCGAGCACGCCCGGGACGACGGCGTAGCCGTCGCGGTGGAAGTCGGCGGCGAGGGTGTCCAGATCGGTCATGTGCGGTCCTCTGCTCGGTCGGTGGGTCGCGCGTCGGTCGGGCGCGCGGGGAGGGCGGCCAGGAAGGTGTCGTCGGTGTGCAGCCAGCGGTGCTTGACCTGGGCCGCGGACGCACCCCGGGCGACGTGGCGCTCGGCGAGCGCGCGGAACGTGCCTGGCGGAACGGTGCGGCCGCTGACCGGGGCGAGCCGGTCGGAGCCGCGCTTCTCGTCGTACTCGGAGTTGACCCGGCGGAGCGTGGCATCCACGCGGTCGCAGAACGCCTCGCTCGCCGGCCCCGGCCCGTCCGGCCACTCCATGACCAGGGTGTAGCCCGGCGGCCGGGCCCAGGACGGCACCAGGCAGTAGACGCTGGGCACGGAGGCGCTCCCGACGGCGGCCCGGATCGCCGCGTGCACGTCGGACTCGGTCAGCTTCTCCCCGGTGAACGAACTGACGGATCCGCCGCGGCCCTCGAACTCCAGCCGGGGCAGGCCGCCCACCCGCCCCACCACCCGGTAGATGTCGCCGGAGTCGTACCGGTACAGGCCGTTGGCCTGGCTCATGACCAGCCGGTAGGTGCCGCCGTTGACCAGGTCGTCGGGGCCGATCGTGGCCGCGTCGGGAGGGAGCGGCTCCCCCGGGTCCGCCGGCTCGCAGGGCACGAACTCGAACAGGCCCTGGTCGACGGCGAGCGGACCGGCGGAGGAGTGGGTGTCCACCGGCATCGTGACGATGCCCTCGGTGCCCGTGGTGCTGAACGGGATGAGCGGGACGCCGGGGGCGAGGCGGTCGAGCCAGCCCCGGTAGTAGCGGGCGGAGGCCGAGTTCCAGCACACCTGGAGCGAGAGCCGGGGCCACAGGTCGACCAGGGTGACCCGTCCGCCGAAGGAGTGCGCGGCCTCCAGGCGGTACGCGGTCTCCCGGGCGGGGGCCAGGCCGGGGAAGGTCGCGCCGCGCAGCGTGCCGTCGTGGAGGTCCTTGAGGAGCGTCTCCAGCTCCTCGTTGAGGAGTTCGCCGAGGGCCGTGATCCGGGACGGGTTGACCGCCACGACCATGCGGACGTCGGAGCCGGCCAGCAGCCGCAGCTTGGCGTAGAGCGATAACCGGCCGGCGTCGTCGAGGAACCAGGGCTCCCCGTACCACGGCGGGTTCCAGTCGCGGGGGCCCACGGCGGACGGCCGCTTGGTGATGCTGTAGACGGGCACCGTGCCGTCCGGGCCCGGCAGGTGGTCGATGACCGACCGCTCCCACGACATGTCCAGGACGTTGCCGGGGCGGTAGTGCTCCAGGCCCAGGCGCTGGAAGTACAGGCCCCACTGGGCGTACAGGGCCGGCCCCCGGTACCGGTTGCGCCAGTGGCGGGTGGTCGGGATGTACTTCGGGTTGCCCGTGGTACCGGACGTGGTGTGCAGGGCGTACGGGCGGCTCTCGGTGAGCACCTTCTGCTCGCCCGCCCTGATGCGCTCCACGTAGCCCCGGAAGGACTCGTAACCGCCGATCGGGACGGCCGACGCGAAGTCGGCGGTGGTGCGCACCCGGCCGAGCCGGTGGTCGCGCCCGAAGGCCGTGTCCCGGGCCTGCCCCAGGATGTCGGCGAACACCCGACGGCTCACCGGGTGCGGTTCCCGGCAGTACCGGCGCTGGAGTTGATGGGCCGCCAGCATGCGCTGGACGAAGGCGTCCTCGCTCATCGCAGGGATCCGTCGGGATCGAGTTCGGCGTGAAGCCACGCCGACGTCCGGCCGCTCTGGTCCAGTCGCACGTCCGGCAGGGCGCGCTCCGCCGGGCGGGCCGTCCCGGCTCCGACGACGACGCAGCTCCCCAGGTAGGTCAGCCACTTGACCTGGACGTCCAGGGTCTCCCGGGCCACCCGGCCGAGCGGGGCGCCGAACCGCCGTTCCACCGCGCCCGCCAGGAGCCGGCGCATGACGGCGAGGGTGTCCCGCGCGGCCGCGCAGCGACTGCGCAGGTCCCCGTCGCGGGGCAGGGCGATGCGCTCGGGCGCCACCTCGGTGAGGTCGGCGTCGGCGTCGAACCGCCCGATGAGGTGGGCGAACTCCTCGTACCAGTCGGCCTCGGTCGGATCGTTGCCGTTCAGCGTCAGCAGGGCCGGCGCGGCGTCCCCGTCCAGGGTGGCGACGAGGTGCCGGGCCCAGGCGGCGGCCGAGCAGTAGCCGAGGACGGCCGTCGGGCCGGTGGTGTCGCGCGCCACCAGGGCGTGGCCCCGGCGCCGGCACTCCTCGATCTCCTCGGCGTCCAGGCTCTGCGGAACCGGGAGTTCCACCAGGTCGGCGCCGGGGAGGCTGTCGCGGACGACGGACGCCAGCGCCGGTTCGGCCCGGGCACCGGGGTAGTCCACGGAGAAGACGGTCAGGGTGGGCGCGGGGTCCCCGGCCGCCTCCCGGGCGACGGCCAGCAGCTCCGTCACCGGGCCGTCGCCGCCGTGGACGACGCGGTCGGTGGCGGCCCGCAGGGCGCGCAGCAGCCGGGCCGCGTCGTGCGCGCCCACCAGCGCGAGGCTGTAGTCCAGTTCGAGGGCGAGGCCGTCGGCGCCGTCGTCCTCCAGGTGGATGTTGCAGTGCCGCTTGATGGAGCCGCTGCCCAGCGGGTGGGGCCGCCAGGTGCCGTCACGCAGCCCCGGCGGGTCGATCGGTGCCTCGGCGGCCTGGAAGAGGATGTTGGCGTACGGGGCGAGGGTGCGGGCCGCGTCGTAGGCGCCCATCCGGTCGAGGACGACCTCGACGGGCAGCTGGGAGCGGGCCAGGCTCTCGACCACGTCGTCGTGGACCTGCCGCACGTAGTCGTCGACGGAGCCCGGGGCGCGGAAGTCGCCGACGAAGAAGATCTGGTTGGTGAAGAGGCCCGCGGTGTTGCGGTGCTCGGCGCGGTTGCGGTTGGCGACGCCGCTCATCACCACGACCTCGTCCTCGCCGGACAGCACCTGGGCGGCGGTCAGGAGGGCGGACAGCAGCAGGCTGTACGTGGTGACGCCCAGCGCACGGGCCCGCTCGCGCAGGGCGGTCGCCTCGCCGGGGCCGTCCCAGAGCAGGCGGGAGGTGCCGGCCCGCTGGCCGCCGGCGGCGCCGCTGCGCCGGGCGATGGTGAAGTCGGGCGAGAGCCGGGCGAACTTCTCCTGCCAGTAGGCGATGTCGTCGGCGTAGACCCCGGAGCGGGCCGCGGCCTCCAGGGCGGCCGCGTACCGGCTGAACGGGGTCGCCGGGGCGAGCTCGTGGCCGGCGTCCGCGTAGAGGGCGAGGAAGTCGCCGACGAGCAGGTCGGTGGTCCAGCCGTCGGCCGCGATGTGGTGGACACCGAGGTACAGGACGGCGCCGCCGTCGCTCAGCGGGACGCAGCCGCCGCGGACCGGCGGTTCCTCCGCCAGGCGGAAGGCGGGTTCGAGTGCGGTGCGGACCAGGGCCGTTGCGGCCTCGGCGTCCACCGCCTCGGGGTGGCGGACGAACGCGACCCGCTCCGGCCAGTCCGCGACCTCCTCCAGGAGGAGCGCGTCGGCGGTGGGGACGTAACGGTTGCGGAGGGACTCGTGGCGTGCGACGAGGGCCCGGAAGGCGGCCTCGGCGCGGTCCGCGTCGAAGTCGCGGGCGCAGCGCAGGGCGCGGCCCATGTTCAGGAAGGCGGCCGAACCCTCGCCCTGGGCGTGGCGCCAGTGGCGCCGCTGCGAGGCCGTCGCGGCCACGGCACCCTCGGACGGCACCCCCGCCGGCGCCGGGGCGGCGGGGGCGGCGGCCTGCCGGATGAGCTCGTCCAGGGGCTTCGGGCCGAGCAGTCGGGCCACGGGCACGACCAGGCCGAGTTCCTCCTCGATGCGCATGATCGCGGCGTAGGCGTCCAGCGAGCTGCCGCCGTTCTGCGCCCACGAGCGCGCGGTGCTCAGGCCCGCCGGGTCGCCGCCGGCCTTGCGGGTCAGCGACTCGAGCAGGACGGTCTGCATGGCGTGCTGTTGTGCCTGGGCGTTCATAGGCTCCTGCCAGGTGAGGGCGTGGGGCGCGGCGCGGGGGCCGCGGATGGTCCGGCGTCGAGCCGCGCGCTCATCTCGGCGGTCCAGTCGCGATGGCCGACGCCGTCCTCGGCGAAGAGTTCGCCGACGCGGGCCAGGAACCCTGCGGTGGCGTGCCGCAGGTCGTCCTCCTGCGGGCAGTCGAGGACGACGTTGCAGGCGATCGCGTCGGTGTCGGTCCGCGCGGCGCCCGCGCGGGCGACCTCGTCGACGGCCGCGACCCCCGGGGTGCGCAGCGCGCGGGGGGAGACCTGCGAGCGGACCGGGCCGTCGGTGTCGGCGAACGGCACGAACAGGCCGGCGACATGGCGCTCGCCCGTGTTGTCGGGCAGCGGCTGGGGCGGCAGTCCGGCGGTGATCAGCAGGGCTTGGCGCACCAGGTCGAAGCCGGAGCGGCGGTTGAGCACCCGGCTCAGGTGCCCGCCCACCCGGCAGTTGATCTCGATGATCTCCGGGCCGTCGGCGCCGAGTTTGACCTCGGTGTGGGTGATGCCGTCGTCCATGGCCAGTGCCCGGTGTGCGCCGAGGACGAGTTCCTCGACCTCGGCGCGCAGGCGCAGCGGCAGTCCGCTGGGGAGGATGTCGCCGGTCGTGGCCATCCGGCCGCCCTGCCGGGTCTGCGAACTCCGCTCGTGGACGGGGAACTTGTCGAAGACGGTGATCACGTCGTGGCTGCCGCCGATGCTCTGCACCTCCACCGAGACGTAGTCGGCCCGCCAGGCTCCCGGCGGGCGGTCGGCCGTCGGGATGAACTGTTCGGCGTAGAGGGTGCCGCTCGTCCAGCGCCAGGATTCCGTGAGTGCGGCGGCCTGTGCGGGGTCCCGGACGATCGTGACGTCGGTGCCGCCGGCACCGCGCCGCGGCTTGACGACGAACGGGTACCCGAGGAGGCGGGCCGCCTCCGCCAGGTCCTGCGCGCTGTCCACGGGGAGTGCGGCGATGCGGGAGAAGCCGGCCCCGCCGACGACCGTGCGCTGCCGGTACTTGTCCGCCGGGGTCGCGTCCCGGTGCCGTACGCCCAGGTGGGCGCCGAGCGCCGCGGCCAGTTCGAGCTCCGCGTCGGCGAAGGTCACCACCCCGGCCAGCGGCGGGCCCGGGTCCGTCAGGCGCTCCTCGTCGATCTCCAGGGGCGCACCGAACAACCGGTTGATCAGGAGGGGGAGGGCGGGCTGCCGTTGGCCGGCACCGGACCGCAGGAGCGGAACGATCTCGATGTCGCCGGCCGCCGCGACGAGCACGTCGCGGGCGGAGGCGGCGCCCCGGGGCGAGAACAGCACCCCTACCCGGGGTTTCACTGCGCCGTCGCCTTCTGTGCCGCCTTCTCCGCCGTCGCCTTCCGCGCCGCGTCCAGCAGTGCGGCCAGCGTCCCGTCCAGGAACAGGACGTCGGCCGGGATCTCCACGTCCAGGTCGGTCTCGACCTGCTGGAGCAGCTCGATGGCCAGCAGCGAGTGTCCGCCCAGTTCGAAGAACCCGTCCTCCGGTAGCGCCTCCTCGACCCCGAGGACAGCGCACCAGAGGGCGCGGACGACGGAATCGGTCGACTGCTCGGACGTCATGAGTGCTCCTCAGGAAAGACGCTCATCCCACGGGTGAGCGGCTGGTTTTTGATGATCTTTCGTCAACCTAGAGACCTTGTCCGCATAGCGCAACAGTCATTTCAGATAATGAGAGAGCGACAACTGCGTGCCCCAGTAGAACCGTTCGCATCTGTAGGATGAGCGCCCCCTCCTCGAACGACGGGTGAACCCTCCGTGCTCGACGCATCCCTCCTGTTCGACGCAGGCGCTGAGACATTCGACCGCGCCAGGGCCAGGCTCGTACCGGATCTGACGCCCTTTTACGAGGCCGCCGTGGACATCGCCGTCGAAGCCGCCCGGGACTCCGGCGGGGACTCCGCCGTGCGCATCCTCGACCTGGGCGCCGGCACCGGCCTGATGACCGCCGAACTCGCCTCCCTCCTCCCCGACGCCTCCTACACGCTCCTGGACTCCTCGCCCGGAATGCTCGCGATCGCCCGCCGTGAACTCGCGCTGTACGCCGTCCGTCACGAGGTCATCGAGGCGGACATGCGGGCGCCCCTCCCGGACGGCCCGTTCGACATCGTGGTCTCCGCCCTCGCCATCCACCACCTGCCGCACGAGGACCAGCGCGCCCTGTACCCGCGCATCCGCGAGGTGCTGGCCGCCGGCGGCGTCTTCGTCCACGCCGAGCAGGTCGCCGGTCCCACCGCCCGCCTCGACGCCCTCTACGACGAGATGTGGTCGCGCGACGTGGCCCGCCGGAACGCGAGCGCCCGGGAACTGGCCGAAGCCAGGGAACGCATGGCGTACGACCGGTCGGTGCCGGTCCGCACCCATCTGGAGTGGCTGGCGGAAGCGGGGTTCCGGGAGGCGGACTGCTTCTACAAGCGGTACCGGTTCGCGGTCCTGGGGGCCTGGGTCTGAGGCACGGACCGCAGGAGGCGGGCCCGTACGCCCCCCCTGCGGACCACGTCACCGTGGCGTCTTGCATGGCGAGATGGACGGTGGTGCGGTGCGCATGACAGTTGGTAGCCTCCGCTCCATGCAGCTGATCATCGAGACCCTCAGTGAGGTGCCCGACGAACTTCGGCACGGTGAATGGCAGTTCGGCGCACCGGCGCTCGCACCCGGCCGGCTGCTCGCCGCCGCGGACGACGCCCGGTGGGCCACCGGATGGACGGTGGCGAGGTCGCAGGGCCGCGTCCTCGGCGTGCTGAGCAGTCGGAGCCCGCGCAGTCCGCAGTCGGCCAACGGACCCCACGACCTCGGCGAGCGGGCCGACCTGCTCGGCGGCGTCCTCCCCGACGACCCCCGGCGATGGGTGTTCGTCGGCAGCAGCGGCGAGCTCGCCGCCGGGGTCCTCACCTCCCGTCAACTGCCCCCGGCCGAGGCGGCCGAGGTGCGGTCCGCCCTGGTGGCCGAGGCCTTCGGCCGGGCGGAGGCGGCGGGGAACTACCCGGTCGCCCTGTACGTCCGCGACCCCGAGGTCGACTCCTTCGCCTCGGGCCTGGCCGGCCGGGCCACCGTGCGCCCGCTCGACACTACCGCCGAACTGCCCGTCACCGGTGGCGACGAGGAGGAGCACACCGCTGCGCTGACCTCCAGTCAGCGCGCCTCCTGCCGTCGCGACCGCCGGAAGTTCTCCGCACTGGGCCACCGCACGGACTGCGTCCCCGCCGAGGACGTCATCGCCGAGGCCGCCCCGCTGGTCTGCGCCGTCAAACGCAAGTACGGGGTGCCCGACCACCCGCGACTGTGCGAGTACCGGCTGCGGCAGTGGGTCCGGACTCTGGGTCCGGAAGCCTGCCGGGCGTCGACCGTCCGCAGCACCGACGGGGAGTTGCTCGTCGCGTCCTTCTTCGCCAGGCAGGGCACCGTCCTGGAGAGTTACGAGATCGGGCTGGTCGACGAGATGCCCGGCCGCGACCACAGCTACCTCCAGGCCATGATCCACGGCCCGGTCCGCTACGCCCTCCAGCACGGCTTCCGCAGCATCGACCTCGGCCTGGGCTCCAGCGCCGTCAAACAGCTCCGGGGTGCCGTCATCGGCACGGCCTGGGCCGTCAGCCCCGCCTGAGCGGAACGGAAATCATGCAGACCCTGCGCCGCAAGGCGATGTTCGACGTCCCCGGGTTCCCGTTCTACCTGCTCTCCCGAGCGCTGAACATGTTCGGCGCCACCATGGCGCCGGTGGCCCTGGCCTTCGCCGTGCTGCACGCCACCGGCTCGGCGTCCTCCCTCGGCCTGGTGCTCGCCGCGCAGACCGCTCCGCAGGTGCTGTTCCTGCTGGTGGGCGGAGCGGTCGGGGACCGCGCACGCAGGACGGTCATGATCGCGACCAATCTCGTCATGGCCGGCAGCCAGGCCTGCACGGCCCTCCTGCTGGTCCTCGGCCACCCGGACCTGGTCCTCCTGATGGCCCTCCAGGCCGTCTGGGGCACGGCGCGCGCCTTCTTCACCCCGGCCAACACCGGCGTCGTCCCTGACCTCGTACCGGTCGACCGCATCCACGACGCGAACGTGCTGATCACCCTGAGCCGCAGCGTCACCGCCATCTGCGGACCGGCGGCCGCCGGCAGCCTGCTCCTGCTCTGGAACCCGGGCTACATCGTGCTCGGCGACGCCGTGTTCTTCCTGGTCAGCGCCGCCCTGCTGGCCCGCCTCCCGCTCAGGCCGCCGGTCGCCGCGGCGAAGGAGAGCCTGCGCGAGTCCCTGGTCGCGGGGTGGCGGGAGTTCGCCGGACGCAACTGGGTCTGGTCCATGGTGAGCAGCTTCGGCTTCTACCAGGGCGTCGTCCGCCCGGCCGTCTACGTCGTCGGCCCGGTCCTGGCCGTCGGCGAGGACGGCATGGGCGCGACCGCCTGGGGCCTGGTCGTCGCCGCCCAGGGGATCGGTGCCCTGCTCGGCAGCCTGCTGCTGTTCTGGTGGCGCCCCGCCCGCCCCCTGCTCGCCTCCAACCTCCTCGTCGGTCTGGACTCCCTCTTCCTGCTGGCCCTCACCATGGCCACCGGGGTGGGACCGGTCGCGGCCGTCGCCCTGCTGGGCGCGGCCGGCGTGACCATGAGCGACGCCCTCTGGCACAGCACCCTGCAGCGCGAAGTCCCCGCCGAGGTGATGTCCCGGGTCAGCTCCTACGACTGGATCGGCTCCCTCGCGCTCAACCCCCTGGGCATGGCGGTCACCGGCCTGCTCGTCCCGGTCGTCGGCCCGACCGCCGTCCTGGTCACCGCCGCGGTGGCCAACCTCGTCGTCCGCGGCCTCCTCGTGCTCGCACCCGACGTCCGCCGGATGGGCGACGGCACCCTCCCGAAGACGACCGGCGACGAGGCCGACACCGACCGAGCCCCCCAGCAAGCCTGACCCCCGGCCGCCCGCCTTGCGCACCACGCCCGGCGGCCAGGCCTCCCACTGCTCGGTCAGGCCTTGGGGACCAGGGTGTTCTCGTTGGTGCGGCCGGCTTCGAAGTCGTCGACGTTGCGGGCGGTGGCGTCGATGATCTGGCCGACGGCGGTGCGGGTGAAGTAGGCCTGGTGGCTGGTGACGAGGACCTGGGGGAAGGTGACGAGGCGGGCGAGGGTGTCGTCGGTGATGCCCTGGATGGAGCGGTCGGTGAAGAAGACGCCGGTCTCCTCCTCGTAGACGTCGAGGCCGACGCCGGAGAGGCGGCCGGCACGGAGGGTTTCGACCAGGGCGGCGCTGTCGACGAGGCCGCCGCGGCTGGAGTTGACGAGGATGGCGTCGGGCTTCATCCGGGCGAGGGCGGCGGTGTCGATGAGGTGGTGGGTGGCGGGCAGCAGCGGGACGTGGAGGCTCACCAGGTCGGCGCGGGTGAGGAGTTCGGGCAGTTCGGTGTAGTGCATGCCGAGTTGGACGCAGGCGGGGTTGGGGGTGATGTCCCAGCCGAGCAGGGTGGTGCCGAAGCCGGCGGCGATGCGGGCGAAGCACTCGCCGATCTTGCCGGTGCCGATGACGCCGACGGTCATGCCGTGGACGTCGCGGCCGAGCAGGCCCTCGAGGCGGAAGTCGAACTCGCGGGTGCGGTTGGCGGCGCGGGTGAGGCGGCGGTTGACGGCAAGGGCGAGGGCCCAAGCGTGTTCGGCTACTGAGTATGGGCTGTAATGGGAGACCCTGGCGATGGTGAGGCCGAGTTCGGCGGCGGCGTCGAGGTCGATGTTGTTGAAGCCGGTGGAGCGTTGGGCGATCAGCTTGGTGCCGCCGGCGGCGAGGACGGTGAGGGTCTCGGCGTCGAGGACGGCGTTGACGCTGCTGCTGACGGCCGGGTAGCCGGCGGCGAGCGGGGCGGTGTCCTGGTCGAGGAACACCTCCAGGCAGCGCAGCCCGTGCCGGCCCGCGAAGGCCTGTTCCAGCAGCGGGCGTTCGTCGGCCTGCACCCCGTACGCCAGGATCTCCATGGGCCGTCCCTTCCGGTCGCTCTCCTGCGGCCCACGCTAACCGGGCGGTGGCCGGAACGCCCGCCGGGTGCACGGGAGCCCCCGGCGGACGGCCGGGGGCTCCCGTGGTGCGCTCGGGGGCGGCGGTCAGAGGACCGTCTCGGCCTCCAGGTAGCGCTCCTGCGGGACGGTCTTCAGCTCGGCGACGGCCTCGGCCAGCGGCACCAGGTTGATGTTGGTGCCCTGCAGCGCGGTGATGTGCCCGAAGGCGCCCTTGTGGACGGCCTCGACGGCGTGCCAGCCGAAGCGGGTGGCGAGCACCCGGTCGTAGGCGGTCGGGGTGCCGCCGCGCTGGGTGTGGCCGAGGATCACCGGGCGGGCCTCCTTGCCGAGGCGGTGCTCCAGCTCGCGGGAGAGCTGGGTGGCGATGCCGGTGAAGCGCTCGTGGCCGTAGATGTCCTTGGTGCCCTCCTCCCAGTGCATGGTGCCGGGCTCGGGCTTGGCGCCCTCGGCGCAGACCACGATGGCGAACTTCTTCTGCCGGTCGAAGCGTTCGCGGACGACGGCGGTGAGCTTCTCGATGTGGAAGGGGCGCTCCGGGACGACGATGGCGTGCGCGCCGGCCGCCATGCCCGCGTTCAGCGCGATCCAGCCGGTGTGCCGGCCCATGACCTCGACGACCATGACCCGCTGGTGGGACTCGGCGGTGGTCTTCAGCCGGTCCAGGGCCTCGGTGGCGACCGAGACGGCGGTGTCGAAGCCGAAGGTCACGTCGGTGGCGGCGATGTCGTTGTCGATGGTCTTCGGCACACCGACGATCGGCAGGCCCGCGTCGCTCATCAGCTTGGCGGCCTTGAGGGTGCCCTCGCCGCCGATCGGGATCACCGCGTCCAGGCCGAGGTCGGAGCAGTACTTCTTGGCCCGTTCGACGCCGTCCCGCAGGTGGCTCGGCTGCACCCGGGAGGACCCGAGGATGGTGCCGCCCTGGGCCAGGATGCCGCTCACCGAGTCCAGGGTCAGGGGGCGGTGGTGCCCTTCCAGGAAACCGCGCCAACCGTCCTCGAACCCGATGATCTCGTCGCCGTGGTCGACCACCCCCCGGTGGACCACGGAACGGATCACCGCGTTCAGGCCGGGGCAGTCACCGCCGCTGGTCAGCACTCCGATACGCATTAGCTTTGCAACTCCCGAGCAGAACCGAGGAACGGCCGGACTACAGGCTGGGACGACGAGCCGTCACCGTGACGAGGCGTTCCCGCACCGGGATGGCGGGGAGGTGGCCGCGGGGTGAAGGACCGGCCGATCCGGACAGAACGTCCGAAAGCGGCCGCGAAGTCGAGCATACGGCCCCTGGTCCGGCCGGGCAGGAGCCGACGCGGGAGCGGCGCCGTCGGCGCCCCCGCGCGGAATTGCGGCCTGCTGCCGAGGAGGGTGTGCAGTAGGCAGCCCCATTGTCGTACGTCCGGGGCCGCCCGCGGGCCGGGTGACCGCATAGCGGGCACCCGGGCGGGGCGTACCGGTGAGTACTACGAGGGGCGCGTCGTGGCGGCGATGCGCTCGGCGCGCAGCGCGTCGTACCAGGTGGTGTCGGCCGGCGGCAGGGCGTTGACGTCCAGCGCCAGCTTGATCAGCAGGTCGGCCACGGCGGGGTTGCGGGCCAGCACCGGGCCGTGCAGGTAGGTGCCGAAGACGGTGTCCCGCCAGGCGCCCTCGGTGCCGTCGCCGGTGCCGTTGCCGCGGCCGGCGGTGACGGTCGCGAACGGCTGGACGCCCTGGCCGAGGTGGGTGACGCCCTGGTGGTTCTCGAAGCCGGTCAGCTGCGGCAGGCCGAGCCGCGGGTCCACGTCGGCGAGCACGTCGCCGACGCAGCGGGCGCCCTCGCCGCGGGTGGTCCAGACGTCGAGAAGGCCCAGGCCGGGCTCGCGCTCGCCGAGGTCGTTGACGAACTCGTGGCCCATGATCTGGAAGCCGGCGCAGACGCCGAAGATGATCGCGCCGTTCTCGGAGGCCCGCACCAGGCCGCTGTCGGCGCGCAGCCGCTCGGCGGCCAGCCGCTGCGGGCGGTCCTCGCCGCCGCCGATCAGGTAGATGTCCCCGCTGGTGGGGATCGCCTGGTCGGAGCGGACGTCGATCCGGGTCACGTTGAGATGGCGCTGGCGGGCCCGGCGCTCCACGACCAGGGCGTTGCCGCGGTCGCCGTAGGTGCTGAGCAGGTCCGGGTAGACCCAGACCACGCGCAGGCTGCTCTCACTCATCCTCGAAGGCCTTCCATCACGAAAAGACTGGTGTGCGGGCGCGGCATCAGCCGGCCACGACCTTCCGCAGCTGCTGGAAGGCGGTGTAGTTGGCGATGGCCTCGATCCGGCCGGGCGGGGCCATCCGGACGGCCTGCTCCAGGGTGTCCACCACGTGGAACTGCAGCCCGGCGACCTCCAGGCGGACGGCCAGGTCCAGCTTGCGCTGGCCCATCACGAAGATCGGGTGCCCGGCGAGGCGCTCGTAGTCGACGTCCCACAGCCAGGAGGTGTCGGTGCCGTCGGCGTCGAGGGCGTTGACCGAGAGGATCACCGGGGCCGGCGGGCCGTCGATCAGCGAGAAGGTCTCCAGCCAGCCGGCCGGGTTCTTGGCGAGCAGCAGGCGGATGTCCCGGCCCTGGTACTGGACCACGTCGTAGCGGCCGGCCACCGCGCTCACCGAGCGCATCCGCTCCAGGGCGACCTGCGGGGAGACGCCGAACACGGCGGCGACGGCGGCGGAGCTGGTGGCGTTGGCCAGGTTGGCCCGGCCGGGCAGCTGCAGCTGGATCGGCCAGGCGCCGCGCTGCGGGTCGATCACGTGGGTGCCCTGGAGCGCCCAGTGCGGGTTGGGGCGCCGGAAGCCGCAGTCCTGGCAGAACCAGTCGTCGCCGGGGCGCTGCATCACGCCGCCGCAGGCGGGGCAGGACCAGGCGTCCTCCTTCCAGGCCTGTCCGGCGGCCACCCAGACCACCTTCTTGCAGGAGGAGGCGGCCCAGGTCACCAGCGGGTCGTCGGCGTTGGCGATGACCACGGCCTCGGTGTCCTGGAGGCCCTCGCGCCACTTCTCCGCCATCATGCGGGTCTCGGCGGCGCGGTCGAGCTGGTCGCGGGAGAGGTTGAGCAGGGCGATCGCCTTGGGGTGGGTGTCGCGGGCGACCCCGGCGAGGTACTTCTCGTCGACCTCGATCACGCCGAAGCGGGCATCGGTGCCGCCCGCCAGGGCGGAGGTGATGCCGGCCGGCATGTTGGCGCCCAGGGCGTTGGAGACCACCGGTCCGGCGGCGCGCAGCGCCTCGGCGATCAGCCGGGTCGTGGTGGTCTTGCCGTTGGTGGCACTGACCAGGACGACGTCGAGGTGGTCGGCGAGGGTGGCGAGCAGGTCGGGGTCGAGCCTGAGGGCGACCTTGCCGCCGATCACCGAGCCGCTTCCGCGACCGGCCTTACGGGACACGGCGGCGGCGACCTTGCCGGCCGTGACCGCGATCTTGGCGCGGGCCGGCAGCGAGGCGTCGCGTGCGCCTGTGGGCTCCGATTCGGTGCCTGCCATGCTCAGTGGTTCCTCCTTGCTGCGGCACCGCCCGGTGGCCGGATAACGGGCCGTCGGGCGGCGGGGACGGGGCCAGCCTACCGACTCCGTCGCCCGACCGGACGATCCGGACCCCACGCGGCCAGCTGCGACGCCGCTGCGGGGGGTGCTGACGGTCCGTCGAGGAGGGCGGTGTACGGAGCGCCGCTCTTCCGTGCAGGACGCTCCGCCCCGGATCGGGGTTCCCGGGGGCGTCCGGTGAGGATGTGGTGAAGAACCGATCGGCCGATCAGCGGATCAATGCCCCGGGGTGGGCGCGGGGGTGGCGGCGGCCAGGGTGGCGGTGATCACCAGGGTGCCGTCCTCGGCACGGAAGTCCAGCGGCGCCGCCAGTCGGCGCATCGCGGCGATCAGCCCGGTGTTGGCGGCCTGGGTCACCGCGTACACCGTGCCGATCCCGGCCGTGCGGGCCGTCGCGGTCAGCCGCCGGAGCAGGGCCAGGCCGAGCCCGCGCCGCTGCCAGGCGTCCTCGACCAGCACGGCCAGCTCCGCCTCGTCCCCGTCCCACATCAGGTGCCCGAGGGCGAGGACCCGGCCGTCGGGGGCGGTCACCACCAGGCTGCGGCCGTGCCGGGGGTCCAGCAGGTGCTCCAGGTAGCGATCGGCGTCGCGGACCGGCCCGTGGTAGCGCAGCCGCAGCGCCGCGGCGGAGCAGCGGCCGTGCATCGCCAGCGCCGCCGCCCGGTCGGCCGGGTCGGCGGGGCGCAGCAGCAGCTCGGTCCCGTCCGGCAGGGACAACCGGGACACCTGGTCCGCGGCGGCCGGGTACGCCGCCAGGTGGGGGCGGGGGTGGCGGCGCGGACCGGTGGGGTGCGCGGCCTGGCCCTCGGGCGGCGCGCACCTGCGGTTCGACCTGCGGAAGGGCCGGTGCCAGAGCCGTTCGAGGCGAGTGCGGGATGCCGTCATGGGGCCGACGCTACCGACGCCTCGCTTCCGGCCGGTTACGTGATCGTGAACGCACGAATGCCCGGGGGTGCGCGGGCGCCCCGCCGGGACGGCCCCGGCACAGGTCCGGGCCGGTGCCTCGTGCGGTCGGGACGACGGGCGGCCGACGGTGGAGTCCATGCTCGGTGCTCCTGGTGAGCAGGTCCGCCGGGGTCCGTGCGTCCACGCACCGAAGGCTCTCTCCCGTGCGCACCACCGACCTCGTCACCACGGCCACCGCCACCACCACGACCACGACCGCCACCACAGCC
The DNA here is from genome assembly GCF_042724935.1 of Kitasatospora sp. NPDC127060. Classification (NCBI taxonomy): domain Bacteria; kingdom Bacillati; phylum Actinomycetota; class Actinomycetes; order Kitasatosporales; family Streptomycetaceae; genus Kitasatospora; species Kitasatospora sp. NPDC127060. The sequence continues at coordinate 40,440 of NZ_JBHXEG010000050.1, read as the reverse complement.
GCCACGGCCACGACCGCCCCGGCCGTCCTGGGGGACGGCGGCCACCTCTCCTTCGGCTGCCCCAAGGCGTCCGGATCGAGCACCGCTCGGTGGTCTCCCGGCTGTGCTGGATGCTCACCGCCCGGCACCTCGACCCCGAGGTCACCGTGCCGCAGAAGACCCCGATCAGCTTCGACGCCGCCCGGTGGGAGATCCTCGCCCCGGCCGCCGGCGGCTGGCTACGGGGTGCTGAGGGAGCACGGGGTGCTCGAACTGGTCGCCGCCATCCGGGCGGTGGCGCGGATGACGGACTGACGCGGCGCGGCCGCCGTTGACGCGGACACGCTCACGGATGGCCCAGGATCCGTGACCGCGGGAGCCCCTTCGGATAGGGATGGCTCGGCTTTCCGCCGAACCCGTCTCGATCCGAAGGGGCTTCACCATGCTCTCGAAGAACTCCGCACTGGCCACGGCCTGTTGCGCCCTGCTGCTGGCGGTGCCGCTCGCCCTCGCCCAGTCGGCCGCCGCCGCCAACGGCGGCAGCGGCAACAACGGCCCCAAGACCCCGCAGGAGGCGGCCGCCTGCAAGAGCGTCACCGGCGCCTTGCTCGGCGGCTTCGGCAGCATGCTGGGCAACGCGGTGTGCGTGGTGCAGCCGGCCGACGAGGGCTGAGCCGGCCGCGCGGCAGGCGGCGGGCGCCCGGTCAGGCGCCCGCCGCCACTCCGGTAGCTGCCCGTTGCGGAGCCGCCGGTGAGGGCGACCCGCCGGAGGACCTGGCCAGGCGGACCCTGGAGATCCGCACGGCCGTCGAGGTCGGGACCGGGGACTGGCCGGCCGGTTCGGTTCTTGCCGTTGCCGTTGCCGTTGCCGTTGCCGCTGCCGTTGCCACCGCCGCTGGTGGCCGGGCTGGTCAGGCGATGCGGGTCGGGGTGTCCGTGAGGGTGTGGCCGGTGGTGGTGAGCAGGGTGGTGAGGGCGGTGGGGGTCAGTGCGTGGGGGGTGCGGAGGAAGAGTTCGTCGGCGGCGGGGTGGGGGTGGAGGGAGAGCACGGTGATCCGGTGCTCGGCGAGGGTGGCGCCGGTGTGGGCGAGGGTGGTGGTGCGGACCCGCCAGAGGGTGGTCGGGGGTGGGGCGTGGGGGGACCACCAGGCGTGCAGCACGGCCGCGGTGAGCAGCGCGAGGGCGGAGCCGGCGAGGACGATCGGGCCGTCGGAGCCGTGGAGGACGACCTTCGCGATCAGGTCGGCCGCGGTGACGGAGAGGAAGGCGGCGGCGAGTTCGACGGTGTCCCGGCGCCAGCGGCGGGCACGGTGGAAGGAAGGCTTCGAGTACTCCATGGCATCCACCGTGCCCGACCGGTGTTTCCCGGTCACGACCCCGCCGTCACCTGTCCGTTAAGGTCCGACCGGCTGTGTTACGGCTGTGGCTCGCGGGCCGCGGCCTTGACCTCGTCCAGGAGCAGCCGCAGGTCGTCCTCGGTGGTCGCGGGGTTGAGCAGGCAGGCCCGGAGCATCTCGTGGCTGCCGAGCCGGGCGCCGGTGACGAAGACCCGTCCGCGCCGCTGGACGGCGACCGGCAGCTCGCGGTTGAGGGCGTCGCGGTCCGCTTCGCTCCGTCCGGTGGCCCGGTGGCGGAACGCCACGATGGAGGTCTGCACCTCCGCCAGCAGCTCCAACTCCTCGTCGGCCTGGACGAGTTCGCCGAGTCGGCGGGCGAGCGCGGTGCACCGGGCGATGTCCTGGACGAGGCCGGTGCGGCCGCGGTGGGCGATGGTGGCCCAGACCTTGAGGGCGCGGAACGGGCGGGTCTGCTCGGTGCCGTACTCGGAGAACCAGCCGAGTTCCCCGGAGGCCTCGTCGCGCAGGTAGGACGGGACGAGGCTGAAGGTGCCGCGGAGCTCCTCGGTGTCGCGGACCAGGGCGCAGCCGCAGTCGACCGGGACGCCGAGCCACTTGTGCGGGTCGAGGGCGAGCGAGTCGGCGCGCTCCAGGCCCGCGTAGCGGTGGGCGATGGCCGGGTCGAGCCGGCCGAAGGCGCCGTACGCGCCGTCCACGTGCAGCCACAGGCCCTGCTCCTGGCAGAGGTCGGCGATGGGCTCGAAGGCGTCGACCGCGCCGGTGCCGACGGTGCCGGCCGAGGCGACCACCAGGAAGGGCAGCAGTCCGGCGGCGCGGTCGCGGTCGACGGCCGCCCGCAGCTCGGCGGGGTCGAGGCGGCCGTCGGGGCCGGTGGCGACGGTGCGCAGGTGCCGGCTGCCGAGGCCGAGGAGTTCGGCGGCCTTGCGGACGCAGGAGTGGGTCTCGCCGGTGACGTAGCCGACCAGCGGCGGCAGGCCGGTCAGGCCGTCCTCGCGGACGTCGTGGCCGGCCCGGCGGGCGGCGCGGTTGCGGGCGGCGGCGAGGCAGACGATGGTCGCCATCGAGGTGCCGGAGGTGAGCAGTCCGCCGCCGGCCGGGTGCGGGAAGCCGACGAGTTCGGCGATCCAGCGGACGACGGCGCGTTCCAGGTGGACGTCGGCGTGGTCGCCGCCGGCCGAGCTGGGGTTCATCGCGGCGGCGGCGAGGGTGGCGAGCACCCCGGCGGGGGCGGGGGCGGAGTTGACCCAGCCGAAGAAGCGCGGGTTGCCGTTGCCCATGGGGTACGGGAGGACGTCCCGCCCGATGGCGGCCGGCAGCTCGGCGAGCGGGCGGCCCTCGGCGGGCAGCGGGGCGTCGAGCAGGGCCCGCCGGGCGGCGTCGTCCATCGGTTGCCAGACCGGGCGGGCGGGCAGTCCGGCGAGGTAGTCGGCGACCAGGTCGGCGGTGGCGTGGGCGGCGCTGCGGAAGTTCTCGGTGGTCAACGGAGTGCTCCAGGGGCCGGGGGAGGCGCGGCGTCCTCGGCGCACCGTGATCAGCAGATGGTACGGAAGGGGCCCGCGCCGTATGGCGCGGGCCCGGTGGGTGGGACGGGGACGATCAGTCCAGGGAGGCGGACAGCCCGCCCGCGGAGCGGCAGTAGCCCTGCATCTCCTTGTTGGTGATCTTCGCGCACAGCCGCCCGGCCGCGCCGCCGTCCGTGTAGTTGACGGTGTAGTAGCTGACCAGCCCCTCCGCGCAGGCCTTGCGCTGCCAGCCGTCGGCGGCGGTGGCGCACTGCTGGGCGGCCCAGTCCTCGCGGTCCAGGTTGTACTTCATGGTCCGGGAGCCGACGCCCCGGCTGCAGTCCACCGCCCCGCCGTTGGCCTTGCCGTTGAGGCACCACTTGAGGGCGTCGGCGTAGACCTCGGGGTGGTTCGGGTAGTCGTGCGAGGACAGGTAGAAGGTCGGGGCGTAGAAGTAGCAGGCGGACTGGAACAGCGAGGGCTGGTCCTTGCACGGGTAGAGCGGGTCCTGGGCGAGCTTGTCGGCGGGCAGGTTGGCCTTGGCCTGCTCGTCCTCCTCGTCCGGGCCGAAGAGCTGCATGAACAGGCCCTCGGAGCAGCGGATCCGGTTCTGGTCGGTGGTGAACTTGTTGCACAGTTCGCGCGCCTTGGCGACGTCCTGCTTGGCGACGAACATCGTGCCGTGGCCGACGCCGTGGATGCAGGGGCCGCTGTTCTTGGGGGCGCACAGCTTGAGCAGGTCCACCTCGGGCTGGGTGGAGGCGTTGAGCATCTCCTCGACCGCGCCGTGCAGGTAGCCGGCCGCGCAGGTCTCGTGGGGGAAGGAGATGACCTTCTGGAAGTCGGCGTTGAAGCGCTTGACCGCCGCGTGGCCGAGCTCGTGCGCGATCGGGTGGCAGAAGCGCACGGTGTACGGCTTCTCCTTGGTGATCTTGTCGAGGTCGGCGAGGGCGACGCCGGGGTCGGTGGCGTCCATCTCGGCCATGATCTTGTTGCGCAGCGTCGAGCGGGTCCACACCGCCGGATCGCCGGTCGGGGTGGCGCTCGCGGCGCCGGCCCCGACCGCCTGGGCGCCGGGGGCCGCGGGGGCCGTGGCGGGGGCGGGCGACGTGGTGGCCGTGGCGGGCGACCAGTCGGTGACGGCCACCGAGCCGAGGCCCAGGACCCCCAGGAGCAAGGCGGTGAGAATCGCGAAGACTCGCGGCTGCATGACGGGATCCCCCGGCGGATCGAGGTGAACGGTTCGCTCCCATCCTGACGGCACGGGGGCGGGGAACCCGCGTTTTCGCCCGCCATTCGGGAGGTGTCGGCGACGCTACCGCATCGTCGGGACGCCCCGGTGGGGCGGGCCGGTTCCCGATGATCAAGGGGGATCGACGGCCGACCACCCGGGCGGGGTGGTCAACCGTCGTCCGGGGGCTCCGGTTCCCGGTGTTCACCCGGACGGCGCAACGACCGCCGGTGCGGGCCGCCGCCGCGCAGGGGACGTCAGAGCTCCAGCGTCACCTGGTACTCCGTCAGCCAGGCGTCGAGGTCCAGTGCGAGGTCGACGGCCAGCCGGACGGACTGGGGGTCGGTGTCCGGGGCGAGCGCGTCGGTGAGGCGCCGAGGGTCGAGCAGGTCGAGCGCCGGGGACTTCCGTTCGGCGGCGAGCCGGGCGAGTTCGGCGCGCAGTTGCGCCGGGTACAGCGGGTCCATCGACACCGGGTACGGGCTCTTCACCCGGTCGGCGACCGCGGCCGGCAGCACGTCCCGGACGGCGGCGCGCAGCAGGCTCTTCTCCCGTCCGTCGAAGGCCTTCATCGCCCACGGCGTGTTGAAGACGTACTGGACCAGCCGGTGGTCGCAGAACGGCACCCGCACCTCCAGTCCGCTGGCCATGCTCATCCGGTCCTTCCGGTCGAGCAGGATGCAGACGAAGCGGGTCAGGTTGAGGTACGAGATCTCGCGCATCCGCCGCTCCAGCGGGTCGGCCGAGTCCAGGTGCGGGACCTCGGCGAGCGCCTCGCGGTAGCGGGCCCGGCGGTAGCCGTCCAGGTCGAGCTTGCGGAGCAGGTCGGCGTCGAGCAGCCGCTCGCGCGGGGCGGAGCCGGTGCCGGCGATGGCGGCGACGCTGGCGGCCCAGGGGAAGTCGTCGGTGGCGACGGCCGCGGGGTCGTGGAACCAGCGGTAGCCGCCGAAGAGTTCGTCCGCGGACTCGCCGGACAGCGCGACGGTGGAGTGCCGGCGGACGTCCCGGAAGAGCAGCAGCAGCGAGACGTCCATGTCGCCGACGCCGTTCGGCAGGTCGCGGGCGCGCACCGTGGCGGAGCGCAGGGCCGGGTCGGCGAGTTCGGCCGGGTCCAGCTCGATCACGCTGTGGTCGGCGCCGACGTGGTCGGCGAGCAGCCGGGCGAACGGCCCGTCCTGGGACTGCCGGACCGGGTCGGCGTGGAAGTCCTGCGGTCGCCCGGCGAAGTCCACCGCGAAGGAGCGCACCGGGCCGGCGCCGGCGGCGGCCAGCGTCCTGGCGGCGAGGGCGGTGACGGCGCTGGAGTCCAGGCCGCCGGAGAGCAGCGAGCAGAGCGGCACGTCCGCGTCCAGCTGGCGGTGGACGATGTCGTCCAGCAGCGCCCGGACGGTGGCGATGGTCGACTCCAGGCTGTCGGCGTGCTCGCGCGCCTCCAGGCCCCAGTAGCGGCGCACCGAGAGGCCGCCGCGGCGCACCCGCACCAGGTGCCCGGGCCGGACCTCCAGGATGTTTCGGTACGGGGTGAGGCCGGGGGTGCGGGTGTGGGCGAGCAGCTCGCGCAGCCCGTCCAGGTCGACCACGGCGCGGACCGAGGGGTGGGCGAGCAGCGCCTTCATCTCGGAGCCGAACAGCACGCCGTCCGGGGTCGGGTGGTAGTACAGCGGCTTGACGCCCATCCGGTCGCGGACCAGCAGCAGCTCCTCGCGCCGGGCGTCCCAGATCGCGAAGGCGAACATGCCGTTCAGCCGCTCGGCCAGGCCCTCGCCCCACTCCAGGTAGGCGTGCAGCACGACCTCGGTGTCGCTGCGGGTGCGGAAGCGGTGGCCGGCCGCCGCCAGCTCCGCGCGCAGCTCGCGGTGGTTGTAGACCTCGCCGCTGTAGCTGAGCACGGCCAGCGTGCGGCCGTCGTGCTCGACGGCCATCGGCTGGACGCCGCCCTCGACGTCGATCACCGCGAGGCGGCGGTGGCCGAGTGCGGCGTGCGGCTCCAGGTGGACGCCCCCGGCGTCGGGCCCGCGGCAGATCTGGGTGGCCGTCATCTCATCGAGGACGGCCCGTTCGGCGGTCAGGTCGCGGTCGTAGGCGACCCATCCGGTGATCCCGCACATCAGCAAGCCCTCCGGTCTTCGGCTGGGTGTGTGCCGGAGATCACGCTAAGGGCGGAATCGGCGCGGCATCAAGGGTCCGTCGGGAAGGTGACAACAGGGCGTCCGATTGGCCGCCTGGACGGAAAGTCGCAAAGCCTGCCCGATTTCGGGCAAGATCTTTGGCCTCGGCGAGCGACACGCCCTAGAGTTCTCAGTCGTGCCGAGCTCACCCCACCCTCACGAAGACCTCCTCGCCCACCTCGCCCGGACCAGCCCGCTCGGGCCCCGGGAAGCGGCGCGGGTCGTGGCGGAGGTGCTGGCGTACTTCTCCGAGACCACTGAGGAGTACGTCCGTCGCCGCCACGGCGAGCTGCAGGTACGAGGCCTCACCAACGAACGGATCTTCGCCCGGCTCGCCGAGGAGCTGCCCGCCCGCCGCGTCGCGGCGCCGGAGCTCTCGGCCCGTCAGCTGCGCCGGATCGTCTACGGCTGAGCCCGGTCCAACCCCTATCTCTGGAGGAGTCCACGCATGTGCGGAATCGTGGCCTACATCGGCCCCAAGGACGCGACCCCCTTCCTGCTGGAGGGACTCGCCCGGCTGGAGTACCGCGGCTACGACTCGGCCGGCGTCGCCGTCGCCGGACGCACCGGCGGGCTCAAGCTCCGCAAGGTCAAGGGCCGGGTCGCCGACCTCGCGGCGGCCGTACCGGCCCGCTTCAAGGGCGGCACCGGCATCGGCCACACCCGCTGGGCCACCCACGGCGTGCCCAGTGACGCCAACGCCCACCCGCACCTGGACAACGCCGAGCGCATCGCCGTCGTCCACAACGGCATCATCGAGAACGCCGACGAGCTGCGCGCCAAGCTGACCGCCGACGGCGCGGTGTTCCGCTCCGAGACCGACACCGAGGTGCTCTCCCACCTGATCGCCGCCCACGCCGCCGAGGGCGTCGAGCTGGAGGACGCCGTCCGCGCCGCGCTCGGCCGGGTCGTCGGCACCTACGGCATCGCCGTGCTGGACTCCGAGCAGCCCGACCGCATCGTGGTCGCCCGCAACGGCAGCCCGATCGTGCTCGGCATCGGCGAGAAGGAGATGTTCGCCGCCTCCGACGTCTCCGCCCTCGTCCGCTACACCCGCCAGGTGGTGCACCTGGAGGACGGCGAACTCGCCACCGTCCGGGCCGACGGCTTCCGCACCTTCACCGCGGACGCCCGCACCACCCACCGCCAGCCGTCCACCGTCGACTGGGAGATCGACTCCTTCGACACCGGCGGCTACGAGCACTACCTGCTCAAGGAGATCCACGAGCAGCCCGGCTCCGTCGAGCGCACCCTCAGCGGCCGGCTCGACGAGCGCTTCAGCACCGCCCACCTGGGCGGCCTCAACCTGGACGCCCGGGAACTGCGCGAGATCCGCCGGGTCAAGATCCTCGGCTGCGGATCCGCCTACTACGCGGGCGAGATGGGCGCGCAGCTGATCGAGGAACTCGCCCGGATCCCCGCCCACAGCGAGCCCGCCTCCGAGTTCCGCTACCGCAACCCGGTGATCGAGGCCGACACCCTGTACGTCGCGGTCAGCCAGTCCGGCGAGACCTACGACACCCTCGCCGCCGTTCAGGAGATCAAGCGCAAGGGCGGTCGCGTCCTCGGCGTCGTCAACACCGTGGGCAGCGCCATCGCCCGCGAGTGCGACGGCGGCATCTACCTCCACGCCGGGCCCGAGGTCTCCGTCGCCTCCACCAAGGCGTTCACCTCCACCGTGGTCGCGTTCGCCCTGCTCGCCCTGCACTTCGGCCGCATCCACGACCTCTCGCCCGCCGACGGCCGCCGGATCGTCTCCGCCCTCCAGGCCCTGCCCGACCAGATCCGCGAGGTGCTGGAGCAGAGCGAGTCCATCGCGAAGCTGGCGGCCGAGTACGCCGACTCGACCGGCATGATGTTCATCGGCCGGGTCCGGGGCTACCCCGTCGCCCGGGAGGGCGCGCAGAAGCTCAAGGAGATCTCCTACGTCCACGCCGAGGCCTACCCGGCGAGCGAGCTCAAGCACGGCCCGCTGGCCCTGATCAGTCCCGAGCTGCCCACCGTCGCCCTCGTCCCGGACGACGAGCTGCTCGACAAGAACCTCACCACCCTCGGCGAGATCAAGGCCCGCTCCGGCCGTGTCATCGCCGTCGCCCACCGCCGGCCCGAGGACAAGCTCGTCGACCACTGCATCCTGGTCCCGAAGAGCGAGCCCGAGCTGGACCCGCTGCTCCTCAACATCCCGCTCCAGCTGCTCGCCTACCACGCGGCGGTCGCCCTCGGCCGGGACGTGGACAAGCCGCGCAACCTGGCGAAGAGCGTCACGGTGGAGTAGGACCGACCGGCGAACGGTGAGCGGGCCCGGTCGCGGTGTGGGCGCCGCGGCCGGGCCCGGCCGTCGTTCGCCGTTCGCCGTTCGCCGTTGGTCGTTCGTCGTCAGAACACCGAGCAGCCCGAGAGGGTGGTGAGGGTGTCCAGGGCGGTGACGGCGGCGACGGAGTTGCCGGCCTGGTCGAGGCGGGGGCCCCAGGCGCAGACGGCGGCGCGGCCGGGGAGTATCGCGAGGATGCCGCCGCCGACCCCGCTCTTGCCGGGCAGCCCGACGCGGAACGCGAACTCGCCGGCGGCGTCGTAGGTGCCGCAGGTGAGCAGCACGGCGTTGATGCGCTTGGCCTCGCTGCGGGTCATCAGCCGGGTGCCGTCGGTGCGCACGCCGTAGCGGGCGAGGAAGGCACCGGCCAGCACGAGGTCGCGGCAGCTGGCGGCGATGGCGCAGTGGGCGTAGTAGTGCTCCAGCACGGTGTCGACCGGGTTCTGCAGGTTTCCGTGGCTGGCGATGAAGTGGGCGAGGGCGGCGTTGCGGTGGCCGTGCTCGGCCTCGGAGGCGGCGACCACCGGGTCGGTGTCGAGCAGCGGGTTGCCGGACTCGCGGCGCAGGAACTGCCGTACGGCGCCGGAGGCGTCGCCGGTCAGGGACTGCAGGCGGTCGGTGACCACCAGGGCGCCCGCGTTGATGAACGGGTTGCGCGGGATGCCGTGCTCGGTCTCCAGCTGCACCAGCGAGTTGAACGGGTTGCCGGAGGGCTCCCGGCCCACGCCCCGCCAGAGGTCCTCGCCGCCGTCACTGCTGTAGGCGAGGGCGAGGGCGAGCGAGAACAGCTTGGAGACGCTCTGGATGGAGAACGGCCGCTCCCAGTCCCCGACGCCGTGCAGTTCGCCGTCGACGGTGGCCACGGCCATCCCGAAGGCCTCCGGGTCGGCCTCGGCGAGGGCCGGGATGTAGTCGGCGACATGGCCCCGGCCCGTGGTCGCCCGGGCGGCCGCCTCGGCGGCCTCCAGCAGGGCCGGGAAGTCGAGGTTCTCCACATCGAACAAGGTTCTTCACTCCAGGCACGGACGGTAGGACACGATCCGGACCGGGGGGCCGTGCGGCGGCACCCGGTCCGACCAGTGATTATCCGTGCTCGGGGGAGTGGTGCGGTGGTCAGGGCCGTCTGGGCCGTCAGGGCGCGTTGCTCGGGGCCTGGACCGGCGGGCCGGTCAGCAGGGTGCCGGTCTCGGAGTACGGCCAGCCGTTGGGGACGCAGCCGTGCAGGCCCTTGATCTGCTGCATCATCACCGGCGCCGGCGCCCCGGGGCCGGGGCAGTCCACGTGGCCGTTGCCGAGGATGTGGCCGACCTCGTGGTTGATCGCGAGCGCGTGGTACAGCTCCGGCTGCCCCTGGTAGAACTCGGACAGCTCGGTCCAGCGCTTCAGGTTGATCACCACCTGGTGCTGGACGCCGCAGTTCACCCAGCTGCCGGTGTCCAGCCCGTACTGGCCGCAGATCCGGTCGGTGGACTTCGGGGTCGCCAGGTAGATCGTGAAGTCCACCGGGTCGGCGGGCATCCGCTGGAACGACGCGGTGTCCCCGGCCGCCCAGCCGCGCCGGGTGTCGCCGAGGACCGCGTCCACCTCGGCGGCGAACTGCGCCGGGCTCTCCGCGATCCCGTCCTCCACCCGCACCTTGTAGCGGTACAGGTGCTCCCCGCTGCCGAACCGGGCGGAGCCGCCCGGCGCGGTGGTGAAGGCCAGCGGCGCGGGCTCGCGGTGCCAGGGCTGCCACCACAGCAGGCCGGCGGTCACCGCCGCGACCAGGGCCAGGGCGAGCGCGGCGTTCCGTATTCGACGGGATGGGGTGGCGGGACCGACGGCCATGGTGGTGGGACAACTCCTGGGCAGGGCCGAATGGGCGTACAACGGGAGGAACGGGGACGTCAGTGATGACGGTTCAGGGGGCTCCGTCGGTTGCGGAGGGCGCCCGGTTCCCGGAACCACTCGATGGTGCCACCCGTGCGGCGTGTCCCTGGGGTTCGCGGCCGGATTCGGCTGTCGTAGTGCGGGTCGATCAGCTGTGCTCCGCTGACAGCCCCCTGATCGGTCACCCGACGGGTACGTCACCCGACCGATCCGTCACCCCGTTGGTCCCTCATCCCGTTGAGGTTGATCCCTCACCCGACCCGCCTGGAGGCGCCGTCATGTCCATCACCACCGTCCTCACCGTCGACGGCATGAGCTGCGGCCACTGCGAGAAGACCGTCAGCGCGGGCCTCGCCGCGATCCCCGGGGTCACCGAGGTCGTCGCGCACGCGCCGAGTGGCCGGGTCACCGTGGCCTCCGCCCAGCCGCTGGAGACGGCGGCGGTCCGCAGCGCGGTGGACGGGGCCGGCTTCACCCTCGTCGACGAGATCTGAGCCCGGACCGGTCGCGGCCCGCCGCCGAGGTGCGGCGGGCCGGCCCATGCTCTTCTCAGCCCATGCTCTTCGCGCCGTCCAGGGACTCGCGGATGATGTCGGCGTGGCCCGCGTGCTGGGCGGTCTCGGCCACGATGTGCAGCAGCACCCGGCGGGCCGACCACTCGGTGTCCGCCTCGAACCAGGGCGCCTTCGGCAGCGGCTGGGTCGCGTCCAGGTCCGCCAGGGTGGTCACCAACTCGTCGGTGCGGCGGGCGGCTTCGGCGTACGCGGCGAGCACCCCGGCCAGCGTCTCGCCCGGCAGCAGGCGGAACTCGTCGGCCCGGCGGGCCAGGTCCTCCTCCGTCCAGGCGGTGAAGTCCGGCATCGCGGACGGGCCCTCCACGATGAAGTTCGCCCACATCCGCTCCATCGAGGTCACGTGCTTGACCAGGCCGCCCAGGCACAGCTCGCTCGCGCAGGTCCGCAGGCCGGCCTGCTCGTCGGTGAGGTCACGGGTGGTGAAGCGCAGGAAGTGCCGCTGCTTCTCCAGTGCGACCAGGAGGTCGGCGCGCTCGCCGGTGACGGGGGTGGTGGTGGACGTGGCGGTGGTCGTGGTCATGGTGCCGGCCTTCCGTTCGGTTCCTGCTCCTTCGGACAACCACCACGCTACGGACCATTGCGGCCACTTCCTGTCCTGAATCCGGCCACAATCGGGGCATGGCGAACACCAGCACCCGGACCCTGCGACTGCTCTCGCTCCTCCAGACCCACCGCTACTGGCCCGGCGAGGAACTCGCCGACCGGCTCGACGTCTCCGTCCGCACCCTGCGCCGCGACATCGACCGGCTGCGTGAACTCGGCTACCCCGTCGAAGCCCAGCGCGGCGTCGACGGGGGCTACCAACTGGCCGCCGGCGCGGCCCTGCCCCCGCTGGTCATCGACGACGAGGAGGCGGTCGCCCTCGCCGTCGGGCTCCAGGCCGCCGCCGACAGCCCGGTCGAGGGCGTCGCCGAGGCCTCCGTACGGGTCCTGGCCAAGGTCGTCCAGGTGATGCCCGCCCGGCTGCGCCGCCGGGTCGAGGCGCTGCGCGCCGTCACCGTCCCCGTCGACTGGGGCACCACCGGCGGCACCGGCGTCGACCCCGACGCCCTCACGGCCGCCGCCCTCGCCTGCCGCGACGGCGAACGGCTGCGCTTCTCGTACACCGCCGCCTCCGCGCAACGCACCGAACGGCACGTCGAACCGCACCGGCTGGTCTGCCTCGACCGGCGCTGGTACCTCGTCGCCTACGACCTCGACCGCGGCGACTGGCGGACCTTCCGCCTCGACCGCCTCACCGCCGCCCAGGCCACCGGCGCCCACTTCGCCCCGCGCACCCTCCCGGCCACCGACGCCGCCGAGTTCGTCCGCGCGGGCCTCAGCGGCATGCCCCGGCCCAACCGCGTCGAGGCCGTCGTCGAGGCCCCCGCCGGCCGCGTCCGCGCCCACGTCGGCCGCTGGGGCGACGTCGAGGCGGTGGACGACGCCCGCTGCCGGCTGCGGATGACCGCCGACTCCCTGGACTGGCCCGCGATGGCCCTGGGCTCCCTGGGAGCGGAGTTCCACGTCGTCCACCCGCCGGAGCTGCGGGAGCTGATCGCGGAGTGGTCGGCCCGCTTCGGGCGGGCGGCGGACGCGGGGGTGGGGGCAGCGGGGGTGGGGGTGGAGAGGGTGGGGATGGAGTAGGAAGTCGGCCGGGCCGACGTCCGGTGCGGGCGGCGCCGCGGTGGCTCGTGCCCGCGGGCCTGACCGAGGACGACTTCCGGCAGCTCATCGACGAGTGCCGCCCAGTCGGGCGCGCTGACCGCACCCGGGCGCGCTGACCGGCGGCCGATATCCGGTTGGCCCGGGCGGCGGGCGGGGCGATCATGGCAGGATGTCGGATCTGCTTGAGCGGGTAGCCGCCTTCCACGTCGCCTTCGCCCGCCGCCAGGCGGCCGAGGTCATCGAACTGCCGGAGTTCCCCGGGGTCTTCGCCGTGCGGGACCCGGAGTTCGTGCTCTCCCACGAGCACAACCAGCTGGTCGTCACCGGTCCGGGCACCGACCCGGCAGCCCTGCCGGGGCTGGCGGCGCGCTGGCTCGGGCCGCGCCGGCAGTACGTGATCAGCGTGCTGGACGAGGCGTGGGGCGAGCGGGCCGCGCCGGTGCTGGCCGAGGCCGGTTACGAGCGCAGCGCCGTCGTGGTCCTGGCCAGGGGCACGGCGGGCTGCACGCTGCCCGAACCGGCTGCCCTGCCGACGGAGTTCTCCGAACTGCGGGAGGCCGTCCGGCGCCAGCAGAGGGAGTGGTACGAGGACGAGGAGCTGCGCCGACAGCTCACCGACCGTCGGCCGGCCAGGCTGCGCGGCGCCGAGCAGGTGCACTTCCTGGCCGCCCGGGCGGCGGACGGCGAGATCGCCGCCTGGGTCGACCTCTACCTCGAACCGGCCGCGGGACTGGCCCAGTTGGAGGATCTGGTCACCGCGACACCGCACCGTGGGGCCGGCCACGGCGACACCCTGCTCGCCAGCGGCCTGGCCCTGGCGGCGGCGGCCGGGATCCCGCGGCTGTTCCTGCTGGCGGACGCGGCCGACTGGCCGCGCGAGTGGTACGCGCGCCGGGGCTTCGTCGAGATCGGCCGCAGCCTGTCCTTCCAGACGCACTGACGGCCGGGACGTGCCGGGACGTGCCCGGACGTGCCCGGACACGCGCGGACGCGCCCGGACGCGCCCGGACGTGCGAGGTCGTGCGAGAACGTGCGGATGAGCCAGGATGTGGGCATGGACGCGGAGCGGGCGCTGCCCGGTGACCTGATGGCCGTCGACACCCCGGCGCTGCTGCGGCTGGCGGAGCGGGCCGCCGACTTCGGTCTCTCCCAGCGCCCGGACCCGGCCTGGCTGAGGACGCACGCGGCACCCGACGGGCGGCACTACCTGCGGGCGGCACGGTGGCACGCCCTGGCCCACCGCCCGGAACTGCCAAGCCGGTTGCGTTGCGACCTGGTCCTGGAGCTGCGGACCGGCGAGCAGCTGCTGAGCCTGCTGGACGTGCTGCCCGAGGACTTCGCGCGGCTGTCGGCCGTGACGTCCCGGGACGAGGGCCTGCCGGTGGCCCGGCTGCTGGGCGGTGGCGGGCTGCGGTCGGTCAGGGAATTCGAGGAGGGGCTCCAGGGTTGACCGGCGGCGGGGCCGGGCGCCCCCAGTGGCTGGCGACGGTCTCCGCGAAGGCGCGGGCCAGCGGCCCCAGGGTGTCCCAGTCCCGGGCGGCCCAGCCGACGGTGAGGCCCGGCAGGTCGGGCAGCGGGACCAGCCGCAGGCCGGGGTGGCCGGGGCCCTGCCACTCGGGTAGCGCGGGCACCACGGCGTGGCCGAGGCCGAGTTCGGCCAGCAGGATCGCGGTGTCCCAATCGGTGACGCTGGTGTCGAAGACCGGCCGGATCCCCGACTTGCCGAGCCAGTCGTCGAGTTGGGAGCGGGACACCGAGTTCTGCGGCAGTCCGATGAGCCGGGCGTCCTGCAGGTCGGCGGGTTCGATGCGCTCCCGGGCGGCGAGCGGGTCGGCGGCCGCCACGGCCAGCACCCAGGGAAGGTCGGCGACGGGCCGCTGCTCGACGCCGCGGACCGGGGTACCGAGGGTGATCCAGGCCAGGTCGACGTGCCCGGCGGTGAGCGCCTCCAGGCAGTTGCGGCTGGAGATGCCGGTCTGGAACTCCAGGCTGACCTGCGGGAACCGCTCGCGGAAGGCCACCACGGCCGCGGACATGAAGTGCCGGATGCTGGTGGCTCCGGTGGTGATCCGCACCGATCCGCCCTCGCCGCGCGCGAGTTCGGCGATGGTCCGCAGCGCGTGGTCGATGCCGCCCAGGCCGGTGGCGACGGCGGTCTGCAGATGGCGTCCCGCCTGGGTGGGCACCACGCCACGCGGATGCCGCTCGATCAGGGTCAGGCCCAGCTCACGCTCCAGCCGCTTGACGTGCTGGCTGACGGCGGACTGGCTGCACGCCAGCTCGCGGGCGACGGCGCTGAGCGAGCCGGCCCGGCAGACGGCGGCGAAAACGCGGAGGTCGTCGAGGGTCACGAGCGCCCAGGGTACTGCCGGGTCGAGCCGGTGGCCGCGGGTCCGCCCACCCAAGCGGCAGCTTGGGGGTTTCCCAGGAAATCCACGGATTGACTTGGGGGTTCGCCAGGATCGACCATCGTTGCCAGGGCCCGCGAGAGGGCGGCAACCCGCCCGCTGCCTTCGCGGCGTTCCGGACGCGTAGAGGCGGGGGCACGGCGGGTGTCGACCCATGAGGTCGCTGGTCGAGTGTCGAGACGGTCAGGCAGTCGAGGGGGAGCGGAATGCGGTACGCGGATGGTCCGGGCACCCAGTGCGAGGTGTTCGTCCGGGCCGGCCTGGAACGGGTCTGGGCGCTGGTCACGGACATCGGACTGTCCGCCCGGTTCAGCCCGGAGCTGCAGCGGGCCCAGTGGCTGGACGGCGCGGACGGCCCCGCCCCGGGCGCACGCTTCGAGGGGTACAACAGCCGGGCGGGCATGCCGGACTGGCGGACGGTCTCCGAGGTGCTGGAGCTGGCCGAGCACCGCGCCTTCGCCTGGGCCGTCATGGACGCGGACGGCCGGTACGGCGACCCGGTGGCGGAGCCGGCCGGCGCGCTGGCCCGCTGGCGCTTCGACCTGGCCGCCGAGGACGGCGGCACGCGGGTGCGCCACTCGGTGGTGATCGGCCCGGGCCGCAGCGGTGTCACCCGGGCGATCGACGCCCGGCCGGAGGCTGAGGAGAAGATCGTCGCCTTCCGGCTGGGCGAGCTGCGGACCGGGATCACGGCGACCCTGGAGGGCGTCAAGGCCCTTGCCGAGGCCGGAAGTCAGCGTGATTGAGGCCGATCGGCAGCCGGACTTCGACGGGTTGTACGGGGCCGTCCGGGCCTCGGCGGAACGCCTCCGCACGAGCCTGGAGCAGCTCACCGACCGCCAGGCCCGGGAGCCCTCGCTGCTGCCCGGTTGGAGCCGGGGCCATGTGCTGACCCACCTCGCCCGCAGCGCCGACGCCTACCGGTGGACGTTCGCCCTGGCCCGTACCGGCACCGCGCCCGGGCCGCGGGCCGACGCCGCCGAGCTGGCACGGCAGTTGGGCGAGGGCGCGGGGCGCGGCGCCGAGGCGCTGGTGGCCGACCTGCGGGCCGCCCTGGACGGGCTACTGCGGGACGCCGCCGAACTGCCCGCCGCCCGCCGGGCGGTGCTGGTCCCGGCGCTGGCGGGCTGGCGGCACCCGGCCTGGTACCTGCTGTGGCGGGCCTGGCGGGAGCTGGAGGTGCACGGGGTGGACCTGAACCACGGCCTTACGCCGTCCGGTTGGCCGGACGGGTTCGTCCGGCGGGCGCTGGCCGAGACGGCGGCGACGCTGGGCGCCCGGGGGATTCCGCTGGCCCGGGTCGAGGCCGAGGATCTCGGCTCGGGGTGGACGGTCAGCGGCTCGGGACCGGTGGTGCGCGGCCCCGGGCGGGTGCTGCTCACCTGGCTGGCCGGGCGCGGCTCGGCGGCCGACCTACGGGTGGACGGGGTGGCGGTGCCGGGGCTGCGGGTGGATGGGGCGGTGTCGGGGCTCGACGCACTGCCTGCCCTGCCCACCTGGCCGTTGCCGCCGGTGCCGGGCTGGGGCTGAGGGGGGCTCGGGCTCGGGAAGCCGGCGTCCGCTGGACCTCCACCGGCGGCACCGCGCCCCGCTCGCCGAACGGGCCCACCGGCTGCTGGCCCCCGCGGGTGACCCGGGGCACCCGCGCGGGCCGGCCCACGTGGACGTAGCCCCCGCCTTCGGACCGGCCGGGGGCACCGGGCTCGCCGAGGCCCGGGAACGGCCGGCCGGCGCGCTGGACGTCCAGCTGGTCGCCTTCCCCCAGCACGGGGTGCGGCGCACGCCCGGCGTGGGCGAGTTGCTCGCGGAGGCGGCGGCGAGCGGGCTGGTCGACGCGGTCCGCGGGATCGACCCGGCCGGATTCGACGGCGGCCCGGACGGCGGGGGTCCCGCCCGGCTGGAGCTGCTGTTCGGGCTCGCCGCCGAGCACGGCCTCCAGCTCGACGTCCACCCGCACGACCGGGGGAGTGCGGCCTCGGACGGCTGCGCGAGATCGCCCCGAGGACGGCGGCGGCCGGGCTACTCGGCCTTGAGGTGCGCCAGCGCGGTGATCAGCCGCTCGGCGATGTCCGGCGGCCACGGAAAGGCGACCGTCACCGCCCGCTGGTGCGCCAGCCCGTGCAGCCCCAGCCACAGCGCGACGGTGTCCGCGGAGGGATCGTCGCTGGTGGCCAGGCCGGCGGCGACGCACCCGGCCAGGGCCTCGGTGAGCAGTTGCAGGGACTCCTGGCCGAGGGTGCGCATCTCGTCCGCCGTCACGGCGGTGTCCTGGAGGGCGGGCACCCAGACGCCGCCGAACATGGTGCGGTAGCGCTCCGGGTGGTCCTCGGAGAACCGCAGGTAGGCGTGGCAGAGGGCGAGCAGCCGCTGCCGGGGGTCCTCGCCGGCCGCGTCCCGGGCGGTGCGCAGCTGCGCCTCCAGCTGGTCGAAGGCCTGCCGCACCACGGCCAGCATGATGGTCGGCTGGTCGGGGAAGTGCCGGTAGATCGAGGGTGCGGCGATCCCGACCCGGCGGGCGACCGACCGCAGGGTGACGGCGGTCTCGGTGCCGGCCTCGTCGAGCAGTTCGACCGCGGCGGCCACGATGTCGTCCCGCAGGCGGGCACCCTCCCCACGGCGGTTGCGCGGGCGGCTGGGGGGTGCGCTCGGTTCGTTGTCCATGGCGTGAGCTTACAGGTGAGAACTTACGGCCGACAGCTCTTGTATGCCCTGAGATTACAGGTGTAACTTTACGCCTGTAGTCACACATCGGCCGATACGGAGCGACGCCATGAACGACACCCTCTCCACCCGTGCCACCGAGGTCGTCCTGCCGGGCACCGTCGACCCGGACGGCCTCCAGGTGCGCAGCCGTGACCTCCCGCTGCCCACCGCGGGCCGGGTCCTGCTGCGGATGGACGCGACCGGCGTCTCCTTCGCCGAGCAGCAGATGCGCCGCGGCAAGTACTACGACCAGCCGCCCTTCCCCTTCGTGCCCGGCTACGACGTGGTCGGCACGGTCGTCGCGACCGGCCCGGAGGTCGACCCCGCGCTGGTCGGGCGGCGGTTCGCCGCCGTCACCAAGACCGGCGCCTGGGCCAGCCTCCAACTGCTCGACGCCGCCGACCTGGTGGCGGTGCCGGACGGTGTCACGGCCGCCGACGCGGAGACCGTCGTGGTCAACGGGGTGACGGCCTGGCAGATGCTGCACCGCACCGCGAAGGTGTCGTCGGGCGCCACGATCGTGGTGCTCGGCGCCAACGGCGGCGTCGGGTCGACGCTGGTGCAACTGGCCCGGCACGCCGGGATCACGGTGATCGGCACGGCGTCCGCCCGGCATCACGACACCGTCCGCCGGCTGGGCGCGACCCCGGTCGACTACCGCGACCCGGACGCCTACCGGCGCATCCGGGAGCTCGCACCGGACGGCGTCGACGCGGTGTTCGACCACGTCGGCGGCGCCGGACTGGAGGAATCGTGGCGGCTGCTGCGCCGCGGCGGCGTCCTGGTGTCCTACGGCACCGCCGCCACCAAGGACGAGGAGGGCGACTCGCGGCTCCCGGTGCTGAAGCTGTTCGCCCGGCTGGCGCTCTGGAACCACCTCCCCAACGGCCGGTCCGCGCACTTCTACAACTTCTGGGCGGGCAGCCGCCGCCCGGCCGCCTTCCGCGCCCGGCTGCGCGAGGACCTCACCCGGGTGCTGGCCCTGCTGGCCGACGGCACGCTCACCGCCCAGATCGCCGCGGAGTTCCCGTTGGACGAGGCCGCAGCCGCGCTCGCCATGGCCGAGTCGCGCACCGTCGCGGGCAAGGTCGTCATCGTCGGCCAGCGACGGTCTTCGAACTCCTCCCGAAACTCATGAAGTCCTGAACTATCCACTCCCGCAACAGGATTGGAGCTCCCCGGTCAGGCCGCGCCGGCGGAGGCCTCCGCGATGCGGGCCTCGATGTCCTGGAGGATCGGCCGGTAGGTCTCCTCGTACGGGCGCATCCTGGTCAGGCACTCGGCGAACAGCCGCCGGGAGCGGGCCTTGCGGTGGGGCATCAGGTCGTAGCGGCGCAGCCGCACCGAGCGCATGTCGACCATGAAACCGGGCCGGCAGCGCACCCCGTGGGCGTGGCGCACCTCCTCCTCGGCCTCCCGCAGCAGGCTCAGGTAGGCGTCGTGGCCGGTCTTCCAGCGGGCGGCCTCCGCCGGGGTCCCGGGCACCGCGACGCCGCGCAGGGGTGGTGCGGTCGGGTCGACGACGTCGTAGAGGGTGAACTCCAGCCCCTCGGGCACCTGGGCCCAGGGCATGACGCGCCACGGCCACGGGATCAAGGTGAAGGTGTGCTGCTGTACGCGGATCACGCGGTCCCCCCGGTGGCTGTACGCGTCGGCCGGCGCCCGGCGTCCGGGTGCCTCGCCCCCAGGGTAGGGGAGCCGGCGCGGCCGCGGTCGGCACTGTTCGCACGGTGCCGGACGGGGTCTTCACTTCGTTTCAGGGCCCGTCCGGCAGGGTCTGCCCGCTCTCGTCCTTCCCGGGCGGCCGGGGGTTCAGCCGGTGGGGGTGCCGACCTGGTCGCGTTCGAGCGTGGAGCGCAGGGCGGCCAGGGTCCGTGCGGTCGCCGACAGGGTGGGGGCGTCGAGGGCGCCCGCGAGCAGCTCGGCCAGGCCCTCCCTGAAGGTCCGCTCCGCCGCCTCGACGAGCCGCGCCCCGTCGTCGGTCAGGACCAGCAGCGAGGACCGGCGGTCCGCGGGGTTCGGCCGGCGGGCGGCCCAGCCCTGCTTCTCCAGGCGGTCGACGCCCTTGCTGGTCGCTCCGACACCGATGGCGAACACGGCGGCGACGTCGGCCACCCGGCAGCCGGGGTGTCGGCGCAGGTGGTCCAGGAACTCGTACTGCGAGGTGACGATCCCGTGCCGCTCGCGGAGCCGGTCGTTGAGGGCGTTGTACAGGCGCGTCTCGCACCGGACCAGGTCGGCGAAGAACTCCGGGAGGTCGGCTGCGGAGACGGCTCCGTGCAATGTATCTTCCATGGCATATAGTGTACGGGAAGCTACTTGAGGCAGGAGTGTGCCCATGAGCAGGGAGCAGCGCAGCCGGATCGATGCGATGCTGCGGCAGCCGAGGGCGGCCGGGCAGTCGGGGCCTGAGGGGCAGTCGGGGGCTGAGGCGAAGTCGGGGGCAGCGGGGCCGCCGTCGGTGGAGGAGATTCGGGCCGGGTTCCGGCAGCTGATGGCCGGGATGATCGTGCCCCACGACTCCATCCGCACCGCGCCGACCGTCCTCGGTGACCGGCCCGCGCTGCGCGTCGAGCCGAGGGGCGGGGCGGATAACGTGGCGGAGCGCGGTTCGGACGGGGGTCCGGGGGCGGGGACGATCCTCTACTTCCACGGCGGCGGCTGGGTCTTCGGCTCGCCGGAGACCGCCCTCTCGCTGACCGGCAACCTGGTGGCCAGGACCGGTCTCGGGGCGTACTCGCTGGACTACCGGCTCGCCCCCGAACACCCCTTCCCGGCCGCGATCGAGGACTGCCTGAGCGCCTACCGCGCCCTCCTCGACCAGGGCGAGGATCCCTCGGAAATCGTCTTCGCCGGGGACTCGGCCGGCGGCGGACTCGCCGTCACCACCTGCCTCGCCGCCCGGGACGCGGGCCTGCCGCAGCCCGCCGCCGTACTCGCCTTCTCCCCGGGCCTCGACGCCACCCGGAGCGGCGCGAGCATGCGGACCAAGGAGGGCATCGACCCGATCTTCACCCGGGCCGCCCTGGACCACACCGGGGCGATGTACCTCGGCGGAGCCGATCCTCGGCAGCCGCTGCTCAGCCCGGCCGTGCACGCCGACCTCACCGGCCTGCCCCCGATGCTGATCCAGGTCGGCACCAACGAACTGCTGCTGGACGACTCCACCCGGCTGGCCGCGCGGGCGAGCGCGGCGGGCGTGGACGTCGTCCTGGACATCACCGCCGATGCGCCGCACGTGTTCCAGTGCTTCACCGGCGTCCTGGACGAGGCGGACGAGGCGCTCGACCGCGCCGCCCTCTTCCTGCGCCAGCGGATCCGCGCCGGGCGGACACCGACCGCGTAGCCGCGCACCGGACGGACGGCTGTGCACCGGTCGGGTGGCCATCCACCGGTCGCCTAGCCATCCACTGGTCGGGTGGCCGTGCACCGGTCGGCCCTGAGGGGTCGGCCCGTGATCAGGCCCCGGCGCCCGCCTGGCGGAGCAGGTAGGCGCCGGAGGCGGCGGCCAGCAGGGCCATGCAGGCGGCGAACACCAGACCCGCGTTGGCCAGGCCGATCGGCCCGGTGAGCAGGCCGACGCCGATCACCGGGATCGAGATGCCGAAGTAGGCGACCACGAACAGCGCCGACAGGGCGCCGCCGCGGTGCTCCGCCGGGCTCGCGGCGGCGACCTCGCCCACCGCGCCGCGCAGGCCCATGCCCTGCCCCGTGCCGCCCACCAGCGCGGCGAGCACCAGGAAGGCCAGGACGGCCCAGGCCAGCGAGCCGGCCAGCAGGGCCAGTCCGGCGATCAGCACCAGGCAACCCAGCGGAATGGCCCGCGCGGTGCCCAGCCGGGGGACCAGGAGCTGGCCCAGGGTGGAGGCCAGGAAGGCCGAGGAGACGACCAGGCCGACCAGCGCCCGGTTGTGCACGCCCAGGCCCTCGGCGAGGAAGGCCGGGCTGACCGAGGTGAACAGGCCCAGCAGCGAGAACCCGGCGAAGGCCGCGAGCGCGGCCGGCACGAACACCCGCCGGACCTCCGGCGGCAGACCGGGCCGGACCGGCCGGGCGGTGCGCAGTGGACGGGCACCGGCGACGGTCTCCGGCAGCCACAGAAGGGCACCGGCGGCCGCGGCGACCAGCACCAGGTGCACGACGAACGGCAGCACCAGCGGGTGCGGGGCGTACTGGGAGAGCAGGCCCGCCAGCAGCGGTCCGAAACCCAGGCCGCCCATGTTGGCCGCGGTCGCGACGAAGCCCGCCCGCCCCCGGTGCCGTGGCGGCGCCAGTTCCAGCACGTACGCCGTGGCGGTACCGGTGAACACGCCCGCCGACAGACCGGACAGCAGCCGGCCCAGGAACAGCAGCGGCACGCTGTCCGCCGTCAGGAACACGACCGCGCTGCAGGCCGAGCTGACCAGCCCGCAGAGCAGCACCGGTCGGCGCCCGACCGTGTCGGAGACATTGCCGACCAGCAGCAGCACGCCGATGACCCCGAAGGCGTACACGGCGAACACCACCGTCACCGTCAGCTCGGAGAAGCCGATCCGCTCCTGGTACAGCCCGTACAGCGGAGTGGGCAGGGTGGTCCCGGTCATGCAGACGGCGAAGGCGAAGGCGGCGAGCAGGTAGTCCGTCCGGGCGGCAGGTGGTGGGACGGTCCGATGATCGGTCACCAGCCCACGATAGGCGCGCCCTCCGGCCCGGCCCACGGCTCACCGGCGCGCGCTGGGCCAGTTGGACCTGGGGCCGGATCGCCGCCATCAGCATCCCGCGCTCCCGCGGCTCGGTGGGCGCCCACGCCCACTGGAGCAGCCGGGCGGAGACGGGTCACCGTCGACTACGGTCGGCCCCCGGCCGGGATGGTGCCGAACGCGTGCCGAACGCGTGCCGAACGCGAGACCGACCAGCCACAGGCCGAGCATGCCGACCGGCAGTACGGGGAGCGGTACGGCGAGCAGTCCGGCCAGGTCGCCGGTCGCGTAGGAGAACCCGGTGGCGTGGTAGTCGCCGTCGCCGTCGCCATTGCTACCGCTATCGCCGTCGCCGTACTCGACGGGTAAGGCGGCGCCGATGCGGTGGCTGCCGCCGATCGGCGAGTCCTCGGTCACCGTTCGGCCGTCGTCGGAGCGGAACCCTCCGGCACAGGAGGTGATCAGGTGGGGCTTGGCCGGGTTGTCTCCCCAGCAGCGGTCGGCGGTCAGCTTGCCCGGCCGGCCGCTCGTCCCGGCCGCGTAGGCGAACGAGGTCGCTGCCGCCCAGGACGCCCAGGACGCCGAGGGCGACGACGGCGACACCGAGCGCGAGCACCGTCAGGAAGGTCATGTCCCAGCACTGCGGGCGGCGCCGCTCGGCCGCAGTGATCCGGGCCGGTGCCGGTCCGGAGGTGCGCGCGGTTCGGGCCCGTCCGGAGCTCGTCGCCGACCTGTTCTTCCTGCTCATGCCCTGGTTCCTCGGGGTCGTGCCGTCCTCGGGCGGGCGGGCGGGCGGGCGGGCGGGCGGGCGGGCGGGCCGCCGGGCCGCCGGGGCGGACGGGGCGGTCGGGTCTTCGGCTGTGGGCCCGGGGGCGAGGGCTGGGGGGAGCGCTGGTCCTGGGTCGACTCGCCGTGGTCGTGGCGGAGTTGGCGGGGCCGGGTGGCGCCGGCGGGCGTGACTCGAGGGTGCCGGCGGTGCTGGCGGTGCCGGCGGTCAGAGCTTGTCGGCCGCGCGGACCCGGTGGAGGTGGATCAGCAGGTCGTAGTTGGCGCTGAGGGCGAGGGTGGGCAGCGGGTCGCGGCGGAAGGTGGTACCGGCGTCGTAGGTCGGTCGGGCGGTCGCCAGCCAGGCGCGGGCCGCGGGCGGGGCTTGGCGCAGGTCGAGGTAGAAGTCGCGGGGGCGGACCCGGTCGAGGAAGTACTCGTTCATGCCCAGCGTCGCCGGCGGCACGGTGGCGCTCCGCCAGCCGTCGGCGAACGGGTCGGCCTCGGTGAGGAAGGAGCCGCCGCCGAAGGTGAAGCCGATGCTGACGTAGTCGGCGCCGAGCGCGTCGCGCAGCAGGGAACCCTCCGTCCGGGGGTACAGCGCGGGGTCGGACGACACGAAGCCGACGTGCCCGTTGTGCGCCGAGAGCAGCACCTTGCCGCCGAGGCGGCGCTGCCACCACAGGGTGTTGTCCGCCATCGCCCGGTCACGGAGCACCTGCGCGGCGGTGACGGAGGAGCCGTCCTCGGTCCGCACGGTGCAGAAGGCGAAGGTGCGGGCGATGTTCCGGGCGTGCAGGACGGCCCAGTCGTACTCCTCGTCGCCGTCCCGGCCGGCCGCGGCGACCAGCTCCAGCGCCTGCTGCGCCAGGTCCGCGTTGCGCTGCCGCTCGGGCAGCTGGGTCCGGGTCAGGTAGCCGATGACGTCGCCGAACGGCCGCAGGCCGGCGTACAGCTGCTCGACGCCCGACAGGGAGGCCGGGGCGGCCTTCCGCAGGTAGGCGGTGACCTCGGCGAAGGGCTGGTCGCCGATCCCGGGGAAGCCGAGGTCGGTGCCCACGAAGTGGACCGGGTGCTGCGGCCCGCTGCCGTTGTAGGCGCGCATCCAGCCGATCAGGTCGGCGAACTCCCGCCGCTGCCAGGGCGATCCGGCCATGACCCGGCGGACCAGCCGCTGGGCGTCGTCGTCGCCCTGACCCTGCACGAAGGCGTCGATCTGCAGGCCCGCCGACCAACTGGCCTCCAGGGCGAAGGTGGTGAAGCCCTTCTCCTCGACCAGGTAGCGGAACACCCGGTGCTTCATGGTGAAGAACTCGTGCGAACCATGGGTGGCCTCGCCGAGGCCGACGACCCGGGCGTCGCCGATCATCGCGCCCAGCGCCCGTAGGCCGCCGGCCGGGGCGTCGGGCTCGGTGGAGCGCAGGAGGTGGGCGATCCGGTCCAGGTCCGCGGAGACGGTCGCCGACTGCGGGGCCGGGCCCGTCACCGATGCGGCCCTGGCCGTTCCCGGGGTGAGCAGCGCGGCGGTGGCGGCGACTGCGGTGCCCGTGGTGGCGGGCAGCACGGTCCGGCGGGCGATCGGCTTCAGGGTCACGGTCATGATGGCTACTCCTCGGCTCATGGGTTCGACCTGGGTCGGTCGCGGGGGCGATCGGTTCGTGCGGGTCGATCGGTTCAACTCGTCCGGCCGCCCTGGCCGGTGAGAGAATCCTCCGCCGAGGAGGGGGTGCGGCGCGCTGGGGCGGGCCGCCAGGTTTCCCGGGGGGCAACCCCACCCGCCCCGGGCCCTTGGGGGCACCGGGACGGTTCCCCTAGGGTCACCTGGACGGGTGGGCGAACTGCTGGTAACGGGCGGCGCACCCGCATTGCCACCGGTCTGGCCACTCTGGCTGAGGGGTGTTCGGGCGGCGGGGGCGGGTGCCGCCGGTTCCGTCCTGGGACGGGCCGGGGGCCGTCGGTTCCTTCCAGGGTCGGGCCGGAGGTGCCGTTGGACGGGCCGTTCGCGGTGGCCTTGGCGACGGCGTCGAGGGCGGCGTGGCGTACGGCCGCGTCGCCGATCGCGTGGGTGGCGGTCGGCACCCCGGCCCGGTGCAGTTCCTCGATCACCCGGGCGTAGTGACGCCGAGTCGGGCCAGAAGGAGTGGGTGGACTCCCCGTGGCAGTCCGGGCGTTCCAGCCAGGCGGTGCCGTTGTCGATGGTGCCGTCCGTGAACAGCTTGACGCCGTCCACCCGCCACAACTTCCCGCCCCAGCCCTGGAGTTCGACCAGGGTGCGCAGTCCGTCCGGGTCCACGCAGGGCTGGCACCAGGGGGCGATCCGCAGCCGCACCGGCAGTCGGCCCGCCTCGTCCAGCTCGGTGTAGAGGTCGAGGCTGTCCCCCGCCCGTGTCCATCGCGTGGCCGCCGGTGAGACCGTTCGCCGCCATGGCGCGCAGGACGGCCGCCAGGCGCTCGCGGCGCTCGGCGCGGGTGGGTTGCGGGGCGGCACGCTCGACCGGCTCGCAGGCCGCGTCCTCCAGCAGCAGCCGGGTCTGTACGGTGGCCGCTGTGGTCTACGCGGTCATGGCGCGGAGGACGGTGCTGCGCCGGAGGGGTTGAGGCCGAGGGCAGTTGGGGCGGTTGACCAGCGCGCAGGAAGTCGGCCAGTCCGACTTCCTGCGCGGGCCTGTTTTGGGCCCGCCCGGTGTGGGACTGCCTGTGGTGGTTGCGGGTGCGGGGTTGGGTCGCCTCCTGGTGTTGCGGGGGCGTTTGGGTGGGGGACGGGAAGTCAGTGGGTTCGACGTCCTGTGTCGGCGTTGGCCTCCGGGGTTCGGGGACCGTGCTGGGTGGGCCTGGGTGGGCGTGCTTCCGGGAGTTGGGGCGTGGCGCAGGAAGTCGGCCGGCTCGACTTCCTGCGCTGGGGTCTTGGATGTGGGTCGGCCTGGTTGGGGGTGGGGGCTGTCCTCCTGGTGTCGGGGTCGTTTGGGCAGGGCACGGGAGGTGGCAGGTCCGGGCTGAGGGTGAGGTGGCGGGGCGCCGTCGTCGTGGTGGAGGGGGTGACCGGGGCGGGGCGAATGCAGTGGGTGAGCTGGGGGCATCGGGGGCCGGGGTGGTGCTCCGGCTTGCCTCGGGGAGGGGGTGGGAATGTCGTGCCGGGTGGGGTTGGTGAATGGTGCTGTGCCCCAGGGGAGTTGCTCTGCCCGGCCGATCGTCTGCCCCCGCGTTCGGCGTTGGATGTCGGAGATCTCGGTTATGGTGCGGACCGGCGGTGCCTGGCCATCGCAGGGCGGGCGCGAGGGGAGGGGCGTCATGATCGGCGTCATCGATGATGGTTCGCGCGAGGCCGAGGGGCGGGACGGTGAGGGCATCCAGTGGCTGGCGGACGCGGGCGGGGAAGTGGCCGGGGTGGTGTTCGCCCGGGGGATCCGGCCTGAGGAACTCGCCCGTCGGATGGGGGCCGACCCGGCCGAGGTGACCGGGCCGATCAGCGGCAGGGAGATCTGGGACCTGGACATCGAGGTCTACCGCCCCGGCGATGACGGCGACGGCGTGATCCGGGTCGGCGAGGCGGACGGCTGGTCCTTCGCGATCGAGTACGGGGACTCCACCGGCGGTGAACTGCTCACCGAGATAGCGCGTGAGGGCGTGGAGGTGGTCCACTTCCGCCCGATGCCGGAGCAGCCGCCGGCTCTGCTCGACTACGCCCGGGACGGCGCCGTGTTGTGCGGCTTCGGCCTCGGCCAGGAGCGCTGGCGCTGGGGGCAGCAGCCGGACCTGCTCGTGCCGGAGCTGGTCGCCGCCAATGTCCTGGAGGCGGACGGCGTCACCTCTTGCGCGCCTGGGAGTTCGCCCTGCGCGGGCCTGCGGCAGCGGAGCCTCGGCGCGGTCGGGCGGCGGTTCGGGCTGCGCCTGCCCCCGGCGGTACTGGGCGAGGTGCGGTTGCCGGCGTACGTGGTGCGCGGTAGGCCGGGGCTGGAACTGAGCTGAGCTGAGAGAGCGAGGGGCGGTCATGGCGGAGGTCCTTCCCGGGCCCCACCGGAGGGGCCCTGTCGACCGCCATCCTCACCCGCCACCACCCGCCCGCACATGTGCCGATCGGCAGGTTCCGGCGACCGATTTCCCCAGGCCAGGCTGCCGATCGGCCTACTGACCCGGCGCCGGGGGCGATGTCAGGGGCAGGCGGTAGGGTCCGAGTCCAGGGGTGCCGCTGACGCCGGTTTCGATCGCCGGGCCCGGGGCACGTACCTCGACCGGGGCGTGTACCTCGACCGGAGGGTGTTCGCCCCGGTGGATGATTCCCCTTCGTGTAGGGGAGTGGGCCGCCCTTTCGGCTGGGGCGGTCGTCCTGCGGCGGCCGGCGGGCTGCTAGTGGACGGGGCTGCTCCGTCGGACCGTCTGGCCGGCGCGGCCCGGGTGGGAGGCCGCTGCGGCGTCAGGCGGCGAGCCCTGCCGTGCGTACCCGGGCGGCGGACCGGGAGAGGCGCAGGGCCGCGGTCAGGCTCGGGCAGAAGCCCAGGGCGCAGGTGGCGAGCAGGGCGGTGGGGGTGAGCCCGGAGGAGAGCACCGTGACGGCCAGGGCGATCGCCGGGGTGAGGAGGAGCGGCGAGAGCAGGAGCAGTGCCGCCTGGCGCTTCTCGCGCCGGGTCCACTGCCGGGACCTGCTGACCCGGACGGCGGCCAGGACGGCCGAGGCGAACCCGAGTACGGGCCCGGCGACCGGGATCAGCGCCAGTGGCAGGGCGAGCACGGCGAGGGCCAGGGTGAGGTTGGTCCGGCCCGCCGGCTCCGGGGCGGGCGGTGTCTGACCCTCCTCGGCGAGGGCGGCGTCGGCGATCTGCCGGGGGGTGCCGAGCTGTTCCAGGACGGCGCGGACGGTGGCCTCGGTGAGCGGGGTGTCGGTGAGCGAGATCTCGATGTGCTCGCGCAGGTCGGCCAGCAGTTCGCGGCGGCGTTCCGGCGGCAGGGTGGCGGTGCTGCGGGCGACCGCGTCGAGGTGAGCGCGGACCAGGGGGTGCTCGATGGGGTTGTTCACGGGTGGTCTCCTGGGGCGAGGACGTGGTCGACGGTGGCACGGAAGGCGGGCCACAGCGCGGTGAACTCCTCCAGCGCGCTCCGCCCGGCTTCCGTGAGGGTGTAGTACCGGCGGGACGGGCCGCTGGCCGAGTCGCGCAGGAAGGTGTCCGCGAGCCCGGCGCGGCGCAGCCGGGACAGCAGGGGGTAGATGGTGCCCTGGCTGGTCGCCAGTGTCGGGTACCGGCCGAGCTCCTGGAGCAGTTCGACCCCGTAGCGCGGGCCGTCGCGCAGCAGCGCGAGGACGCAGTACTCCAGGACTCCCTTGCGCAGCTGAGTCGCGACCGGGCCGTCGGGCGAGCCGGGCGAACCGGACGAACCGGGTGGAACGTCAGGCTCGGGGCTTGCGGTGCCAGGTACCATGCAATGCAAGATAGCAGGCAACGCAAGGTAGTGCACGCACGGCGATGCGGCGGGACATCGGCCCGCTACGCCTCCTGCTACGCCTCCTGCTGTGACGGCTACGCCTCCCGCTGTGACGGCTGCGACGCCCGAGGCGGCTGCGACGCCCGCGAAGGCCGCCACCCCGCCAGGTGCTCGGCCAGCACGGCGCCCGGATCCGCCGTGGTGTCCCGCAAGGCGACCATCGCGGCGGTGATCACGTCGCACAGCTCGCCCTGCAGATCGGCCATCGAGTGGCTGACCCCCTTGCGCGGATTGGCCCCGAGCACGCCGAGCAGTGCCTCGGCGACCTCCCCGGCCTCCTCCTGGATCTTCACCACCTGTAGGGGCAGCAGCGGCAGTCCGAGGCTGTCCCGGTGGTCGGAGAGGTGGCGGTGGATGTCGTCGACCACCGCCCACTCATGGGTCCGCCCGACCGCCAGTCGGGCCTCCAGCTGGCGCAGGTAGCCCTTGAGCGCGGGCGGCACCTTCATCCGCTGCGCCTCGGCGAACGGGACCAGCCGCAACTCCTGGCCCTCGCCGAGGACCAGCTCGGCCGGGTCGACGTCGACCTGGGCGTGGAAGGCGCGCCGCCGGTGCCCCCGGTGGTCGGTCGCGGCCAGCACCGGGTGGAAGGGGAGTAGGCCGGGCACGTCCAGCCCGGTCTCCTCGCGCAGTTCGCGCACCGCCGTCCGGTACGGCGTCTCTCCGGGCTCGCGGTGGCCACCCGGGACCACCCAGTGGGCGGGCCACCGGATGTCCGGCTTGTCGTCGCGCAGTTGGAGCAGGATCTCCTGCCGGCTGGTGGTGATGAAGACGTCCACGCTGACGAAGTCGGTGTCGTCGCTCAACGCGCCCCCTGTTCGCGATCTGTCCGAGCCGTGCCCGCCGCCGGTCCACCACGGACCCGCAACGGACCGCAACGGAGCCTCCGTATGCCGAGGACGCAGCCACGACGCGCCGGCGACGCAGCCACGACGTATCCATGGCGCACCGGCGACGCACCGGCGACCGGCGGTAAGGCTGCCACCCCGTGGCCCGGTTGAATCCTCACCCGGTCGGCCGGTGGTAGCCCGTTCGGCGCACGCCCTCCGTCCGGAGACTCCGAGGGGCGTCGCCCAGCCCCGGCCCCTAGGGTCTGTGGTGCGCCGACGGTGCTGAGCGCCGGGGCGTACGCCTCCCCGGAGCACCAGGGCGTACGCCGTTCTGCCGCACGCCGGTGCGCTCGCCGGGCCGGTGCGGCAGCAGACCAGCCCGGCAGGCCAGCCCGGCGCCCCAGCCCGGCCAACCGAGAGGTGGACCGCCCCATGCACACCGTCGTCCGCGGCGCCGGCGCACTCGGCCTGGCCGCGCTGCTGATCGCCCCCCTCTCCGGTTGCCAGGGCGACAGCCGCTCCGCCGCCGAACCCGCGCCCAGCTCCCCGGCCACCGGTGCGAGCGCAACCGGACTGGCCGCCCAGCGGCTGGACTGGAAGCCCTGCCCGGCCCCGAGCGCCGCGCAGGGCGGCGGCACCGCGCCCGCGAGCGACTGGGAGTGCGCCACCCTCAAGGCCCCGCTGGACCACGCGAATCCCGACGGGAAGACCATCGACCTCGCGCTGATCCGCAGCAAGGCCAAGGACGAACAGCACCGGCTCGGCTCGCTGCTCTTCAACTTCGGCGGCCCCGGGGCGTCCGGCGTGGCCACCCTGCCCGCCCTGTCCTCGGTCTACGCCTCCCTCAACACCCGCTACGACCTGGTGAGTTTCGATCCGCGCGGCGTCGGCGACAGCGCCGGGGTGAAGTGCCTGGACGACCAGGGGATGGACGCCAACGCGGCCGTCGACGGCACCCCGGACACCCCCGCCGAGGTCAAGGCACTGGACGACAGCAACGCGCAGTTCGCCGCCGCCTGCGAGCACAACTCCGCCGCAGTGCTGCCGTACGTGGACACCGAGAGCGCCGCCCGGGACATGGACCTGATGCGGCAGGTCCTCGGCGACCGGAAGCTCTCCTACTTCGGGATCAGCTACGGCACTCAACTCGGCGGTGTCTACGCGCACTTGTTCCCGCAGGAGGTCGGCCGGATGGTGCTGGACTCGGTGGTCGACCCGACCAAGGACCCGCAGCAGAACGCGCTCGGCCAGGCCCAGGGCTTCCAACTCGCCCTGGACGACTTCATGAAGGCCTGTGCCACCCAGGACGCGGCCGCCTGCCCGACCGGCGCCGGCGGCGCCGAGGGCACCGCGCGGATCACCGACCTGCTGCAGAAGATCGCGCAGTCGCCGCTGCCCACCAGCAGCGGACGCAAGCTCACCGAGAGCCTGGCCGTCACCGGCATCGCCAGCGCCCTGTACAGCCGGCAGGCCTGGCCCGCGCTGGCCTCCGGGCTCACCGAGGCGATGCAGGCGGGGACCGGCGACACCCTCCTCCAGCTCGCCGACGCGCTGCTCGGGCGCGATCCGCAGGGCCACTACAACAACCTCAACGCGGCCAACCGGGCGATCAGTTGCGTGGATGCCCGGCAGCGCTACTCCGACCAGGACGTCGAGCAGGAGTTGCCGCAGTTCCGCACCGCCTCCCCGGTGTTCGGCGACTTCACCGCCTGGGGTCTGACCGGCTGCACCGGCTGGCCCGTCGCCGGCAAGACCGACCACCCGGAGGTCTCCGCGCAGGGCGCCGCCCCGATCCTGGTGGTCGGCACCACCGGGGACCCGGCCACTCCGGTCGAGGGCGCCCGCACCATGGCGCAGCAGCTGGGCTCGGGCGTCGGCATCACCGTCACCCTCAACGGCGAGGGCCACGGCGGCTACAACACCGGTAACCCGTGCCTGAAGAAGACCGTGGACGCCTACCTGCTGGACGGTACGGTACCTTCCGACGGGACCACCTGCAGCTGAGAAGTGGACCACTGGAAGTTGATTCGATTGGCCCTGGATACCGGTCCAATCCGGCCCTAAGATCATCCACGTGAACAAGAACGAGAACAAGAGCGCGCACGAGAACGAGATCGTGAACACCGGGGCCACCAAGGTCGACTTCTACTTCGACCCCGTCTGCCCCTTCGCCTGGATCACCTCCCGGTGGATCCTGGAGGTCGCCCGCCAGCGCGAACTCGACCTCACCTTCCGGGTGATGAGCCTGTCCGTCCTCAACGAGGGCCGCACCGACCTGCCGGAGCGCTACCAGCGCCTGATGACCACCGGCTGGGGCCCCGTCCGGGTCTGCATCGCCGCCGCCGAACAGTACGGCCAGCACGTGCTGCGCGACCTCTACACCGAGCTCGGCACCCGCTTCCACGACCAGGACCGGCCCGCCGACGACACCGTCATCCGCGAGGCCCTGGTGGCGGCCGGACTGCCCGAGGAACTCGCCGAGGCGGCCACCAGCACCGCGTACGACATCGCGCTGCGCAAGAGCCACCACGAGGGCATGGACCCGGTCGGTGAGGAGGTCGGCACCCCGACCATCCACGTGGACGGGGTGGCCTTCTTCGGCCCGGTGCTGAGCGCGATCCCGCGCGGGGAGGACGCGCTGCGGGTCTTCGAGGGCGTCCGCCTGCTGGCCGGCTACCCGAAGTTCTTCGAGCTCAAGCGGACCCGGACGGACTCGCTCGACTTCTCCTGAGGAGCGGCTCCTCCCGAGGGGTGCCCCGGCCCCACCCGGGGCACCTCTGGACGTCCGACAGCCGACGTCCGACGGCCGACGGCGGTGCCGTCCGGGGCTCCGGCTCCCGTCCTGGGCCGCAGGGGCGACCATGGAGGGGTGGGCCCTGAGCGGGGAGTCCGTGCGGGGCCGGCGGGTGAGGCCCGGCGGCGCCCGAGAGGCGGTGAGCGTGGATGATCGGACGAACGAGTCTGCGCGCTGACCGCCACCCGGCGACCCCGCCCGGCCGAGGCCCCGGCCGGTGGCCCGACCCGCCCGGCCGTGGTGGAGGCCCCGGTGGCGGAGGTCCTGGTGGCGGTGGCCCTGGTGGCGGCTCGAACCGCGGCCCCGGCGGAGGTCCGAACCGGGGCCCCGGCGGCACCCCGCCCAAGCCGCCGCCCCCCGCGCTGCGCCGCTGGCTGCTGCCCGTCGCCGTGCTGGTGACCCTGCTGCTCCTGGTGCTGCTCGCCAAGCCCAGCCCGGTCGGCCCCCGCTACGGCTACACCGACCTGCTCAACCGGGTCGACGCCGGCCAGGTCCAGACCGTGGACGTCAGCGACACCGGCGGGGTGTCCGGCACGCTCAAGGACGGCACCCACTTCACCAGCCAGCTCCCGACCGCCCTGGACACCTCCCAGCTCAGCCGGGCGCTCTCCGGCCAGCACGTGAGCGTCACCGGCAGCCGCGCCAGCGGGGGCAGCTCGATCTGGTCCACCCTGCTGCTGTTCCTGCCGCTGCTGATCTTCGGCGGGCTGTTCCTGTGGTCCGGCCGGATGGCGGCGCGCTCGCTCGGCGGCGGGCTGAGCGCGATCGGCCGCTCCCGGGCGAAGATCATCGAGGCCGAGCGGCCCGCCACCGGCTTCGCCGACGTGGCCGGGTACGAGGGGGTGAAGCAGGAGGTCAGCGAGGTGGTCGACTTCCTGCGCAGCCCGGAACGCTACGCCGCCGCGGGGGCCAAGGGGCCGCGCGGAGTGATCATGGTCGGTCCACCGGGCACCGGCAAGACGCTGCTCGCCCGGGCGGTCGCCGGCGAGGCCTCCGTACCCTTCCTGTCCGTCACCGGCTCCGGCTTCGTGGAGATGTTCGTCGGCGTCGGCGCGTCCCGGGTCCGCGACCTGTTCGACGAGGCCCGCAAGCGCGCCCCGTCCATCGTCTTCATCGACGAGATCGACGCCGTCGGCGGTCGACGCGCGGGCGGCAGCCGGATCGGCGGCAACGACGAGCGCGAGCAGACCCTCAACCAGCTGCTCTCCGAGATGGACGGCTTCGACCAGAGCACCGGGATCGTCGTCATCGCCGCCACCAACCGGCCGGACGCCCTCGACCCGGCCCTGCTGCGCCCCGGCCGCTTCGACCGGCAGGTCACCGTGCCGCTGCCCAACCAGGCCGAGCGGGCGGCCATCCTCGCCGTCCACACCCGCGGCAAGACCCTCGCCCCGGAGGCCGACCTGGACCGGATCGCCCGCGGCACCCCGGGCTTCTCCGGCGCTGACCTCGCCAACCTGGTCAACGAGGCCGCCATCAACGCCGTGCGCGCCGAACGGTCCACCATCACCGCCGCCGACCTCGACGACGCCCGCGACCGGGTGCTGCTCGGACGCCGGGAGTCCTCCAACGCGCTGCTGCCCGAGGAGCGGCACGCCGTCGCCGTGCACGAGTCCGGGCACGCGCTGACCGCCGCGCTGTGCCGGCACGCCGACCCGGTCGCCAAGGTGACCATCCTCCCGGCCGGGGTCGCCCTCGGCGCCACCGAACAGCTCCCCGAGGCGGAGCGGCACCTGTACAGCGAGGGCTACCTGAACGACCTGATCACCGTCCAGCTCGGCGGGCGGGCCGCCGAACTGGTGGTCTTCGGCGAGGGCTCGACCGGCGCCGCCAACGACCTCGCCAACGCCACCTCGGTGGCCACCAGGATGGTCCGCGAGTTCGGCCTCTCCCCGGACATCGGACCGGTCGGCTACTCCAGCGGCTCCCCCCAGTACCTCGGCGACCACCCCGAGGACCTGCTGCGCCGCCCCTACTCCGAGCAGACCCAGCGCGCGGTGGACGAGGCGGTGGCCGCCCTGCTGCGCGGCGCCGAGCGCCGGGCCGTCGCGCTGCTGCGCGAACACCGGCACCACCTGGACGAGTTGGCGGCGCTGCTGGTCGCCCAGGAGACGGTGGACGGCCGCGTGGTGCTCGACATCCTCCGGCACCCGGCGCCGGAGGCGGGCGGAGGGCCGGGCCCGGCAGTCCCGTCCTGAGGGGCGCCCGGGGCCGTCCAGGGCCGGACCACGCCGGACGAGGCCGGACCACGCCGGACGAGGCCGGACGGGCCAGGGGGCGCCGCAGGCGCGGCCGCGGCCCGGGTGGATGATGTCGTGGTACCGACCCGAAGGAGCCGACCATGACCGAAACCCTGCCCGCGGACGTCCAGCGCGAGATCGCCCTGGCCCTCGGGGTGGTGCCCGTCACCGACCCCGCGAAGGAAGCCGAGCGCCGGGTGGCCTTCCTCGCCGACCAGCTGCGGGCCTCCGGCGCGCGCACCCTGGTGCTGGGCATCAGCGGCGGGGTGGACTCCACCACCACCGGTCGGCTCTGCCAGCTCGCCGTCGAGCGGCTGCGCGCCGAGGGGTACCAGGCCTCCTTCACCGCGATGCGGCTGCCGTACGGCGTCCAGGCGGACGAGGCCGACGCCCAGCGCGCCCTGGACTTCATCCGGGCCGACGAACTGCTCACCGTCGACGTCAAGCCCGCCACCGACGCCGCCTTCGACGCGCTGCTGACCGCCGGCCTCACCTTCCGCGACCACGCCCACGAGGACTTCGTGCGCGGCAACGTCAAGGCCCGCCAGCGGATGGTGGTCCAGTACGCGGCCGCGGGCGCCAGCGGCGGCCTGGTCGTCGGCACCGACCACGCCGCCGAGGCGGCCGTCGGCTTCTTCACCAAGTTCGGCGACGGCGCGGCCGACGTGATGCCGCTCTCCGGCCTGACGAAGCGTCAGGTCCGCGCGGTGGCGGCCCACTTGGGGGCGCCTGAGGAGCTGGTCGGCAAGGTCCCCACCGCGGACCTGGAGAACCTCGCCCCCGGCAAGCCCGACGAGGACGCGCTCGGCGTCGAGTACGACGACCTGGACGACTTCCTGGAGGGTCACCCGGTCAGCGAGCAGGTCTTCCGGACCGTCCTCGGCCACTACCGCCGCACCGAGCACAAGCGCGGCCTGCCGATCACCCCGGCCCAGGTGTGACCGACCCGGCCGGGCGGAACGCGCGGGCGGCCGGGGCGATCCTCGGGTCGGCGGTGGGCGACGCCCTCGGCGCGCCCTACGAGTTCGGCCCGGCCGGCGCCCTGTCTGCCCGCTTCCCGATCGGCGGGGGCGGAGCGGAACTCGTCGCTGGCGGCGGCTGGGAGCGCGGCGAGGCCACCGACGACACCCAGATGGCCGTCCTGGTCGCCGAATCCCTCCTCGAACGCGGGGAGTTGGACCTCCCGGACATCTTCGACCGGTTCCGCCGCTGGGCCGCCGCCGAACCCAAGGACATCGGCATCCAGACCGAGTCCGTGCTCACTGGCGGCCAGCCCTGGGACCTCGCCGCCGGCATCCACTTCAACACCACCCTGCGCGCCGCCGTCGACCTCGGCGGCGACACCGACACCGTCGCCGCCGTCACCGGCGGCCTGGCCGGCGCCCGTTACGGCCTGGCGGCCGTCCCGGCCCGCTGGACCGAGCCGCTGCACGTGCCCCTCCCGGGCTCCGGCGGACGCGTCCTGCGGGCGCCCGACCTGCTGCGGCTGGCGGAGCGGCTGGCGGCGTAGTCGGCCGGGCCGGCCCAGGAGCGGTTCCAGCGGCGGCCCGCCGGCCGGCCCTCGTACCCCGTGATCGTCCGCGCGGGCGGATCGTCACCGTACTACCGCGAACGGGGGCACCGTGCCGGATAGATGATCCGTTGATCGGTCGTCTACCGCCCCTGGCTACCGTGCGTCGCAGAACGAACCGGGCCCGACCACAGGAGCTTCCGCTGTCCAGGATCATCACCACCGCCCTGCCCGCGCACGGGCACGTCAGCCCTCTGCTGGCCATCTCCGCCGATCTCGCCGCGCGCGGCCACGAGGTGGTCTTCCTCGGTGGTTCGCGCTTCGCGGAGGCCGCCGGGCGGGCCGGGGTGCGCTTCGCCGCGCTGCCCGCCGACGCCGACTGGGACGACCGCGACCTCGACGCGTCGTTCCCGGGCCGGGCGGAGCTGCCGCCCGGCCCGGAGCGGATCGGCTTCGACGTGCGGCACATCTTCCTCGACCCGGTCCCGCACCAGTACCGGGCGCTGCTCGCGCTGTTGGCGGAGTTCCCGGCCGACGTGGTGATCGCCGACTCCTTCGTCCAGGGCGCGCTGCCGCTGG
The DNA here is from genome assembly GCF_042724935.1 of Kitasatospora sp. NPDC127060. NCBI lineage: Bacteria > Bacillati > Actinomycetota > Actinomycetes > Kitasatosporales > Streptomycetaceae > Kitasatospora > Kitasatospora sp. NPDC127060. The sequence goes on along the minus strand of NZ_JBHXEG010000050.1, from coordinate 3,817 downwards.
CGCTCGACCGGCCGCGGGCGGAGCGCCCGGCGCTGATCGGGGTCGGGACCACGCCGTCGATGCTGCCGAGCGTGGACACCGCGCCGTTCGGGCTGGCGCTGCCGCCACTGCCGGGGGAGGAGGGCCGGATCCGCAACCGCGCGCTGCAGGAGGAGATGGACCGGCGCGGCGAGCCGTTGCAGCGGTACGCGGAGAAGGTGTTCGCGGAGGTGGGCGTCCGGCTGCCGGAGGGCCCGCGCGGGCTGGTGGCGGCGACGGTGCCGGACGTGTTCCTGCAGCTGACCGTGCCGGGCTTCGAGTACCCGCGCGGCGACGCGCCCGCCTCCTACCGGTTGATCGGCGGGCTGCCGGGGAAGGTCGGCGAGGAGCAGCCGCTGCCCGAGTGGTGGGCGGAGGTCACCGGGGAGCGGCCGGTCGTGGTGGTGACCCAGGGCACGCTGGCCAATGACGACCTGTCCGAGCTGGTCGCGCCGACGGTCCGCGCGCTGGCCGAGCGGGACGTCCTGGTGGTGGCGGCCACCGCCCGTCCGGACGGTCCGCAGGTGCTGACCGAGCTGCTGGGCGGGCGGCTGCCGGGCAACGTCCGCGCCGCCGGGTACGTGCCGTTCGACCGACTGCTGCCCCACACCGACGTGCTGGTGAGCAACGGCGGCTTCGGCGGGGTTCAGACGGCGCTGCGGTACGGGGTGCCGCTGGTGGTGGCGGGCGCGAGCGAGGACAAGCCGGAGGTGGCGGCCCGGGTGCAGTGGGCGGGCGTCGGGCTGGACCTGCGCACCGGCCGCCCGGAGCCGGAGGCGGTCGGCCGGGCGGTGGAGCGGGTGCTCGGCGAGGGCCGGTTCCGCGAACGGGCCCGCGCGCTGGGCGCGGAGTTCGCGGAGTACCGGCCGTTCGACACCATCGCCGAGCTGGTCGAGACGCTCTGACGACCGTCGTGGTGGCAGGGGCTGCCGGGACGTTCCGTCAGCTGCCGTCGCCGTCCGCGTCCGCCTCCGGGGTGGGCGCGGCGGCGCCGCCCTTGCTGATGCCGAGCTTGGCCTCGGCCGTCGTCCAGTCGGTGGCGATCGCCTGCTGCGCGGCGGTCAGGGTGACCTGGCCCTTGCAGATCGCGGTGTGCAGGTGGGTCTCCACCGAGTCCTTGGGGTTGTTGGGGCCCTTGCCCGGGACGTGCCCGGGGGAGGGCGGCTGGATCCAGAGGTTGCGCGGGTCGTTGGGGTCGCCGCCGAGCTGGAGGCTGATCAGGTGGTCGTACTCGGCGTCGCCCATCGGCCCGCTGTAGCCGTAGGACTTGGCGTTCTCGGCCTTCTCCTTGCCGGTGATGTTGACCGGCGGACGGATGGTCGAGGTGTAGCCGCCCGGCTTGCAGATGGTGTCGTTGATGTTGCCCTGGTTGACGGCCGGGCTGATCGCGCCGGGGGTGCAGTTCGGGTCGGGCAGCGGCTGCTTGTCCGCGGTGTAGCGGTAGTGGCAGCTACCCGCGGCGGGCTGCGGCTGGGCGTCGTAGGAGTTCTTCGGACCGGGGCCGGTCACGATCGCGGCCGGGACGGGCTGGGCGGCGTCGCCCGGGGCCGCCGGGGCGGAGGTGCGGGCGCCGGCGTGGGAGCTCTCCTTGGCGTGCGAGCCGCCCTTGGCGGTCTGGCCGCCGCCGGACGAGCAGCCGGCGGCTGCGGCGAGCAGGACGGCCGCGGCTATGGCGAGGGCGCCTCGGGCGGGAGCCGGCACGGAGTTCCTCCAGGTCGTTGCGGTAGTACGGGCGGCCGGCCGGCGAGGTGCCGGAGGCCGCGTCAGCGGACACTACCGTGTCGAGGAGGCCGAAGGGGTGACGCAGGGTCCGGCGAGGGAGGACCGTCACGGGCGCGCGGAATCGTTTCCGCGACCCGAGCGGACGTCAGTACGTGACCCGAACGGGCGGCAGTGCACGACCCGAACGGGATCTCGGTGCACGACCCGAACGGATGTCAGGACGCGCCCCGAGGGACCTCAGTACCGGCGCAGCGTCTCGATCCAGTCGGTGATCAGGTCCTCCAGCACGCCCAGCGGCAGGCTGCCGTGGCCGATCACCTCGTGGTGGAACTCCCGGACGTCGAAGCGCCCGCCGAGCGCGGCCTGCGCCCGCTCCCGGTGCCGGACGATCTCCCGACGGCCGATCAGGTAGCCGGTGGCCTGGCCGGGCCAGGCGATGTAGCGGTCGATCTCGTTGCGGACGTTGGCCTCGGGGGTGGCGGTGTTGTCCCGCATGAAGGCCATCGCCCGCTCCCGGGACCAGCCGTAGTGGTGCAGTCCGGTGTCCACCACCAGGCGCACCGCGCGCAGCGCGTCCATCGAGAGCATGCCGAAGCGGGACAGCTCCGAGCTGTACAGGCCCATCTCGTCGGCCAGCCGCTCGGTGTACAGGCCCCAGCCCTCGACGTGCGCGGTCAGCTGGGCGCTCGGCTGCTGCCGGAAGCGCGGCAGCCCGGTCAGGGCGCGGGCGAGCGCGAGCTGCAGGTGGTGGCCGGGCACGCTCTCGTGGAAGGCGATCGCCTCGTACTCGTAGCTGAACCGGCTCTCCGGGTTCAGCGTGTTGATCCAGTGGGTGCCGGGCCGCCCGCCCGGGCCCGGCGGCTGGTAGTAGGCCAGCGGCGCGGTCTCGGCCTCCAGCGGGTCGATCTCCCTGGTCACGCAGTCCGCGATCGGGTACGGGCGGAACCAGTCGGCCGAGGCGTGCCGGGCGCGCTCCAGGGCGGCGTCCACCAGGGCGACGATCTCGGCCGCGCTGCCGAAGCGCAGCGACCGGTCCTGGCGCAGCGCGGTCAGTACGGCGTCGGTGCCGTTGACGCCGAGCACCTTGCCGCCCAGCTCGGCGAGCTCCTCGCGCAGCGCCGCCACCGTCTCCAGGCCGATCCGGTGTATCTCCTCCGGGGTCAGCCCGGGGCGGGTGTAGCGGCCGACGGCGTCGACGTAGCCGTCGGCGCCGCCGGGCACGTGGCAGACCCCCGCCTCGGTGTCCGGGCGGGCGCCCGGGGCCAGCCGCTGGGCCAGCCCGGCCCGGTAGCGGGCCACGGCCGGGCGGACGCCGTCGCGCACGATCGCCCGGGCCCGCTCGAACTCCGGGCGGCCCTGGAGCGGGCGCAGCAGCTGGTCGGCGGTGGGGTCGGCGGCCAGGTGGCCGTCCAGCTGGGTGATCGCGGCGTCCACGCCGCTGCGCAGCGGGTGCCGGCCCTCGGCGGCGGCGTCCAGGCCCACCTGCAGCACGGCGTCGAAGTAGCCGGGCAGGCCGGCCAGCCGCTCCAGGTAGGCGTCGGCGCCCTCCTGGTCGACGGCGGTCATGGCGAGCGAGCTGAACACCGTGTTGTGCGGGGCGACGATGGTCGCGGAGATGCTGAAGTCGGCCAGCCCGTGGGCGATCCGGCCGCTGTCGTTGTCGATCAGCCGGGCGAGCACCCGGTGGGTGATGCGGTCCTCGCCGGTCAGCCCGTCCAGCGGGATCGCGGCCAGCCGGGCGCCGAAGCCCTGGAGCACCTCGCGGTGGCGCAGCGCGGCCGCCCGGGACGGGTCGGGCACCTCGTGGGCGTAGCCCTCGGTGCCGGCGAGGGTCGCCTCGAAGGGGTCGTGGGCGTTCTCGGCGGCGAAGAACTCTTCGGCGAGCGCGGCGAGTTCGGCCTGTGGCGCGGCGTCGGCCCCGGCTTTGGGAGCGGAGCCGATCTGCTGGGTGGGGTCGGCGGGCTGAGCGGGCATCGGGTGCTCCCGGGTCCGGTGTGGTCAGTGCGACACGGGTTCCCTGGTGCGGCCCGATCGGACCGATTATTCGGAGTCGGCGACGGCGCGGTCAACACACGGC
>NZ_JBHXEG010000049.1:42122-66494 GCF_042724935.1 Kitasatospora sp. NPDC127060 | reverse complement strand
AGGCCCCCTCCGAGGAGGGGGCCGGGCCGCTTCGCCGTGACCGTGCCGTCCGCTCAGTAGCGCGGCCGGTTGAACCAGTTGACGCCGTCCTGGGTGCACATCGCGACGATCCAGATGATCGAGATCGCGATCCACAGGCCGCCGACGACCACGCCGAAGCCGGCGCCCGGGCCGACCGTCTTGGCCCCGGTGATCCCGCTGATCAGCACCGCGATGCCGAGCAGCGTGGCGATCGAGCCGTACACGATGGTGGTGATCCGGGTGGCGTTGCCGCCCTTGCCGAACTTGGCCCCCAGCGTGATGGAGAGCACCGCGGCGAGCAGGTAGACCACCCCGAGGACCAGCAGGACTCCGGCCGCGGCGTTGCCGAAGACCGCCGTGTCACTGCTCGTGGTGTGCTCGTTGGCGACCTTCTTGGCGCCGGCGGCCGCGAGCAGCAGGATGCCGGTGAGGACGACCTGCACGCCGCCGATGACGAACAGCAGCACCCGGGCGGTCAGCACCAGGCCCGGCATGCGCTGCGGCACGGCCGGCGCGTAGCCGTACGGCGAGGGCGCCGGCTGCGGGTAGCCGTAGCCCGGCGCGGCCTGCGGGGCCGGCTGCGGGTAGCCGTAGCCCTGGGCGGGCGGCTGCTGGCCGTACGGGTTGTTCGGGTCGGTCGGGTAACTCATGGGTGCCTCCGGGCGGTTACGGGGATGCGGGGCCGGGACGCGGCATCAGTAACGCGGCCGGTTGAACCAGTTGACGCCGTCCTGGACGCACATGGCGGTGATCCAGATGATGCTGATCGCCAGCCACAGACCGGCCATCACGAAGCCGATCGCGGTGCCGGCGGTGATGGCGCCCAGCAGGATCAGCAGGCCGACCAGGCCGCCGAGCGAGCCGTACACGATGGTGGTGATCCGGACGTTGTTGCCGCCCTTGCCGAACTTGGCGCCGAGCGTGATCGAGAGCGCGGCGAACAGCGCGAACACGATCGCGATGACGATCAGGACACCGGCGGCGGCGTCGCCCATCGCGGTGAACGGGTTGTCGCTGGTGGAGGCCCGGGCCGTGTTGGTGACGTCCTTGGCAGCGGCCCCGATGAGCAGGTAGACGATCGCCAGGATCGCCTGCACACCGCCCACGATGAACAGCAGCACCCGGGCGGTGGTCACCAGGCCCGGCATGGACTGCGGCACGGCCGGCGCGTAGCCGTAGCCCGGCACGGGCGGGGCCTGCGGGTAGCCGTAGCCGGGCACCGTCGGCGGGGCCTGCTGCGGGTAGCCGTAGGACGGCGCGGGCGGCTGCTGGCCGTACGGGTTGTTCGGGTCGGGCGGGTAACTCATGGATGCCTCCGGGCGGTTACGGGACGCGGGGACGGGACGGCGGAGGACCCGGTTGCGGCCGGCGAGTCGGATCGTCGACGGAACGGGACGCTGGCGGAGCGCGGTGACAGCCCGGCGGCGGTGACGGGCGCGGCCGGCTCAGTGCTGGGAGGAGCGGGTGATCGGACGCCGGGACGGACACGGGCGGGTGAGGGCGCCGTGCCGGTCGGGCTGGTCGGTGTGCTGTGGTCGGATCACTGGCTCTTTCCCCCGGGTACGCCCCGCCGCGGGATCCGTCGGCCCGTCACCGGGCCGGGTCGCGGCAGGGAATGCCCGCATATCGTCAACCGGACGGCAGCGCGCTGTCCAGCCGGTTGCGGGGGCAAGGTCAAGACTGTGGCGGAACCGCAACGTGGTGCGGACCTTCCGTACCCGTCCGGTCGCCCGACCGGCCCCGTTACGAGGGGCGTTCGCGATCCGGGAGAATGGGGTCATGACTGCCCAGATTCTCGATGGCAAGGCCACCGCGTCCGCGATCAAGTCCGAACTCGCCGCCCGCGTGGCGGCCCTCAAGGCGAAGGGCGTCACGCCCGGCCTCGGCACCGTCCTGGTCGGCGACGACCCGGGCAGCCGCTGGTACGTCAACGGGAAGCACAAGGACTGCGCCGAGGTCGGCATCGCCTCGATCCAGCGCGAGCTGCCCGCGACCGCCACCCAGGAGGACGTCGAGAACGTCGTCCGCGAGCTCAACGCCGACCCGACCTGCACCGGCTACATCGTCCAGCTGCCGCTGCCCAAGGGCCTGGACCAGAACCCGGTCCTGGAACTGATGGACCCGGACAAGGACGCCGACGGCCTGCACCCGACCTCGCTCGGCCGCCTCGCGCTGGGCATCGAGGGCCCGCTGCCGTGCACCCCGCTGGGCATCGTCGAGCTGCTGCGCCGGCACGACGTCGCGATCAACGGCGCCGAGGTGGTCGTGGTCGGCCGCGGCGTCACCGTCGGCCGTTCGATCGGCCTGCTGCTGACCCGCCGCAGTGAGAACGCCACCGTCACCCTGTGCCACACCGGCACCCGGGACCTCGCCGCGCACCTGCGCAAGGCCGACATCATCGTGGCCGCCGCGGGCGTCCCGCACCTGGTCAAGCCGGAGGACGTCAAGCCGGGCGCCGCGGTGCTGGACGTCGGCGTCAGCCGCAGTGAGGGCAAGATCGTCGGCGACGTCCACCCGGGCGTGGCCGAGGTGGCCGGCTGGATCTCCCCGAACCCCGGCGGCGTGGGCCCGATGACCCGCGCGATGCTGCTCAACAACATCGTCGAGGCGGCCGAGCGCCGCGCCGGCGTCTGACCCCCGAGGGACGGCGAGCATGACTGAACCGCGACCGGCGCGGCCCCGGCAGAGGCCGGTCAAGACCACCGGCACCCTGCCGCCCGAGGGGGCCGCCCCGGCCCTCGGGCGCGACCACGCCCTGCCGGTCCGGCAGTGGCCGATAACCCTGGTCCTGTCGGTGGTCGGCGCCGGCCTCGCGGTCACCTGGTTCGCCGACTTCAAGGACGGCTTCAAGTACGGGCTGCTGATCCTCGGCACCGGGGTGCTGCTCGGCGCCGTGCTGCGGCTGGTGCTGCCGGAGGTCGGGATGCTGGCGGTCCGCAGCCGCTTCACCGATGTGATCGTGCTGGCCTTCCTGGGCGCCTCGATCGTGCTGCTGACCCTGGTCGCCCAGCCGAACCCGTGGCTGGAGTTCCCGCTGCTGGACAACATCGGCCACCTGATCGGCCGGCCCAAGCGCTGAGCCGCCGCGCCGCGTCGTGCACCGCGGCCCCGTCCGGGATTCCCGGGCGGGGCCGCGGTGCGTCTGTGACGCATCAGCCACGTCCGGGCACGCGGCGTACGCTTCCCTTTGCGATAACCTGACGCCGGTCTCTCGATGTCGAGAGATCATCCTCGGCTCCAGTGCGCCGGTGTGCCTGGGGCACCTGGCGATTTGCTGGAGAAGGTAGAAATGACCCGCACCCCCGTCAACGTCACCATCACCGGAGCAGCCGGCCAGATCGGCTACGCGCTGCTCTTCCGCATCGCCTCGGGCCACCTGCTCGGTGCCGACGTGCCGGTGAACCTGCGCCTCCTGGAGATCCCGCAGGGCCTGAAGGCCGCCGAGGGCACCGCCATGGAGCTCGTCGACTGCGCCTTCCCGCTGCTGCGCGACATCAAGATCACCGACCAGCCGAACGAGGCCTTCGACGGCGCCAACGTCGCGCTGCTGGTCGGCGCCCGTCCGCGCACCGCCGGCATGGAGCGCGGCGACCTGCTCTCGGCCAACGGCGGCATCTTCGGCCCGCAGGGCAAGGCCATCAACGCCCACGCCGCGGACGACATCAAGGTCCTGGTCGTCGGCAACCCGGCCAACACCAACGCCCTGATCGCCCAGCGCAACGCCCCGGACGTCCCGGCCGAGCGCTTCACCGCGATGACCCGCCTGGACCACAACCGCGCGGTCGGCCAGCTGTCCGGCAAGACCGGCGCCCTGGTCTCCGACATCAAGCGCGTCACCATCTGGGGCAACCACTCCGCCACCCAGTACCCGGACATCTTCCAGGCCGAGATCGCCGGCAAGCCGGCCTTCGAGGCCGTCGGGAGCGACCAGGCCTGGCTGGAGAACGACTTCATCCCGACCGTCGCCAAGCGCGGTGCGGCCATCATCGACGCCCGCGGCGCCTCCTCGGCCGCGTCGGCCGCCAACGCCGCCATCGACCACGTCCACACCTGGGTCAACGGCACCGCCGAGGGCGACTGGACCTCCATGGGTGTCGTCTCCGACGGCTCCTACGGCGTCCCGGCCGGCCTGATCTCCTCCTTCCCGGTCACCACCAAGGACGGCAAGTTCGAGATCGTCCAGGGCCTGGAGATCTCCGACTTCTCCCGCGCCCGCATCGACGCCTCGGTCAAGGAGCTGACCGAGGAGCGCGACGCGGTCCAGGAGCTGGGCCTCATCTGAGCCCCGCCGCACGGCCCTTCCGACGGCCCGCCGCCTCCCGCTCCCGGGAGGCGGCGGGCCGTCGCCGTGATTCGCCCGCTCGCCTCCGGGCCGCTCTGGCCCGGTGCCGACGCTCGGCGCTCCCTCGCTCGTTCCTCGCTCCCCCGCTTCTCCCTTTCGGCACCGGCGCGCCCCTTCGGCTCGGGGCGGGGCCCCGGGCCGGGACGCCTCGGCCGCCTACACTGGCCCGCTGTGAACGAAACCCTCGGGGACGCCGCGCTCGTCCTCGTCTTCATCCTGCTGGGCGGGCTGTTCAACGTCGCCGAGATCTCGCTGATCTCGCTGCGCGAGGGCCAGATCCGGGCGCTGGAGGCGCGCGGCACCCGGCGCTCGGCCCGGGCCGCGCACCTGGCCGCGGACCCGAACCGCTTCCTGGCCGCAGTGCAGGTCGGCGTGACCTGCATGGGCTTCCTGTCCGCCGCGTTCGGCGCGGACACGCTGTCCGGCAAGGTCGCCCCGCTGTTCGTCCGGGCCGGAGTGTCCCAGGGGGTGGCGGACGCGATCGCCCTGGTCGGCCTCACCCTGGTGATCAGCTACGTCTCGCTGGTGCTCGGCGAGCTCACCCCCAAGCGGATCGGCCTGCAGCGCGCCGAGTCCATCGCGGTGGCCGCCGCCCCGGTGGTGGACGTGATGTCGGTGGCGCTGCGCCCGGTGATCTGGCTGCTCGGCCACTCCACCAACCTGATGGTCCGGCTGTTCGGCGGCGACCCGGCGGCCGGGCGCGGCTCGATGAGCTCCGAGGAACTGCGCGGACTGGTCGCCTCCAACACCGAACTGGGAAGCGACGAAAGGGCGTTGATCGCGGATGTGTTCGCCGCCGGGGAGCGCCAGCTGCGCGAGGTGATGGTCCCGCGCACCGAGGTGACCTTCCTGGACGCCGAGCGTCCGCTGGCCGCCGTGCGCCACCAGGCGGAGACCTCCCCGCACTCGCGCTACCCGGTGGTCGAGGGCAGCGCCGACGCGGTGGTCGGCTTCGTCCACGTCCGGGACCTCTACGGCGCCCGCGGCGAGCAGGCCGTCAAGGTCCGCGACCTGGCCCGCCCGGTCAAGCTGCTGCCCGGCACCAAGCGGGTGCTGGAGGCGATGGGCGAGATGCGCCGGGAGGGCCACCACCTGGCCATCGTGGTGGACGAGTACGGCGGCACGGCCGGCATCGTCACCCTGGAGGACCTGGTCGAGGAGGTGGTCGGCGAGATCCGGGACGAGTACGACCGGCCGGAGTCCGCCCCCACCCGCCGGCTGGCCGGCGGCGGCACGGAACTGGACGGTCTGCTGAACCTCGGCGACTTCGAGGAGGAGACCGGCGTCACCCTGCCCGAGGGCCCGTACGAGACGGTGGCCGGCTGCCTGGTCGCCTCGCTCGGCCGGCTGCCCCGGGACGGCGACCAGGCCCGGGTGCCGGTCGAGGGCGGCGGGGAGGTGCTGCTGACGGTGGCCAAGGTGGAGGGCCGGCGGATCGCCCGGGTGAGGGTGAGTGCGGTCACACCGGAGGAGCCTCCTGGGGCAGAGGTTTCCTGAGCGACCGGGGGAACTGGAACAATGGCCCGCATGGTCAACGCAGCGGTCACTGGTCCGGTCAAGGACCGTCCCCGGGTGCTCTCCGGCATCCAGCCCACCTCCGGCTCGTTCCACCTCGGCAACTACCTGGGCGCCGTGCGCCAGTGGGTCGACCTGCAGAAGGAGAACGACGCCTTCTACATGGTCGTCGACCTTCACGCGATCACCGTGCCGCAGGACCCGGTGACCCTGCGCCAGAACACCCGGGTCTCCGCGGCCCAGCTGCTCGGCGCCGGGCTGGACCCGGAGCACTGCACGCTGTTCGTCCAGTCGCACGTGCCCGAGCACGCGCAGCTCGCCTGGGTGATGAACTGCCTCACCGGCTTCGGCGAGGCCTCCCGGATGACCCAGTTCAAGGACAAGTCCTCCCGGTACGGTGCTGACAGCACCACCGTCGGCCTGTTCACCTACCCGATCCTGCAGATCGCGGACATCCTGCTCTACCAGGCGGACGCCGTCCCGGTCGGCGAGGACCAGCGCCAGCACGTGGAGATCACCCGCGACATCGCGGAGCGCTTCAACTCGCGCTACGCGCCGGTGTTCACGATCCCGAAGCCGTACATCCTCAAGGAGACGGCGAAGATCATGGACCTCCAGGACCCGGGCATCAAGATGAGCAAGTCGGCCTCCTCGGCCAAGGGCCTGGTCAGCCTGCTGGACGACGCCAAGGCCAGCGCCAAGAAGTTCAAGAGCGCCGTCACCGACACCGGCACCGTGGTCTCCTACGACGAGGAGCAGAAGCCGGGCGTCTCCAACCTGCTGCGGATCCACTCCGCGCTCAGCGGCCAGTCGGTCGAGCAGCTGGTCGCGCACTTCGAGGGCAAGATGTACGGCGCCCTGAAGACCGAGCTGGCCGAGCTGTACACCGAGTGGGTCACCCCCTTCCAGGAGCGCACCAGCGCCTTCCTGGACGACCCGGCCGAGCTGGACCGGGTGCTGGCGATCGGCGCCGAGAAGGCCCGCGCGGTGGCCTCCGAGACGCTGGCGACCGTGTACGACCGGATCGGCTTCCTCCCGGCCGCCAAGCGGTGACTCCGCTCACCCGTCTGCCCGGTGGTGAGGGGCTCCCGGAGCTCCTCACCATCGGTGTGTCCGTGAGCGTCCCGGACCCGCACGGCGCGCGGATCCAGGACGCCCGGGCCGGCCTCGGGGACCCCCAGGCCCGCTCGATACCGACGCACGTCACCCTGCTGCCGCCCACCGAGGTGCCGGCCGAGGCGCTGCCGAAGATCGAGGAGCACCTGGCGTCGGTGGCGGCCTCGCACCGGCCGTTCCGGATGCTGCTGCGCGGTGGCGGCACCTTCCGCCCGGTCTCCCCGGTGGTGTTCGTCCGGGTCGAGGAGGGCGCGCAGGAGTGCCGGCTGCTGGAGGCGGACGTCCGCTCCGGCCCGCTGGCCCGCGAGCTGGCCTTCCCGTACCACCCGCACGTGACGGTCGCCCACGGCCTGTCGGACGACGTGCTGGACCAGGCGTACGAGCAGGCGCGCGGGTTCCGGGCGGGCTTCCTGGTGCCGGGATTCTCGCTCTCCCGGTTCGACGCGGACGAGGTCTGGCGGCCCTGGCGGGACTACCGCTTCTCCTGAGCCGGCGCCGCTCCCGAACCGCGGCTGAACTACCGCGCGGTGCGGCCGAGTTCGAGCATCCGGTCGGCCACCCGCCGGGCCGCACCGCCGTCGTCCAGGGCACAGTGCCCGGCCCGGAAGCGCCGGTAGCGCTCGGCGTAGCCGGGCGGCAGTCCCGCTCCGCGGTCGGCGAGTTCGCGTAGTGCGGCGAGCAGTTCGGCCGAGTCGGGCACCAACGGGCCGGGGGCGTCCCGCTCGAAGTCGAAGTAGAAGCCGCGCAGGGTGTCGCGGTAGTGCTCCAGGTCGTAGGTGAAGAAGTACATCGGGCGGCCGGTGATCGCGAAGTCGAACATGATCGACGAGTAGTCGGTCACCAGCACGTCCGCGATCAGCAGCAGTTCCTGCGGGTCGGGGAAGTCCCCGCAGTCGAACAGGAAGCCGTCGTCGGCGCCCGGCAGCGGGTCGCGCACGTGCGAGTGCGGGCGGACCAGCAGCACGTGGTCCTCGCCGAGCAGCCGGCGGGCGTGGTCGAGGTCAAGCCGCAGGTCGAGCCGGAAGCCCTCGCCGTCGCCGCGTCGCTGGTCCTCGCGCCAGGTCGGCGCGTACAGCACGACCCGCTTGCCCTCGGGGACGCCGAGCCGGCGGCGGACGGCTGCGGCGGTCCGCGGTTCGGGTCGGGCCAGCACGTCGCCGCGCGGGTAGCCGGACTCCAGGACCTCGCCGTCGTAGCGGAAGGCGCGCCGGAGGATCGGGGTGGCGAAGGCGCTGGGGGAGAGCAGCAGGCTCCACTGCGGGGTCTCCCGGTCGAGCGCCTCCAGGTAGCCGTGGTCGGCCAGCCAGGGGTTGTCGACGTCGTGGGCGATCCGCTTCAGTAATGAGCCGTGCCAGGTCTGCACCACGACCTGGCCCGTGCGGCGCTCCAGGAAGTCCGGGAAGTGGGTGTTGCCGACCAGGTACCGGCAGGTGGCCAGCGCGCGGTACCACTGCGGGCTCCAGATCCGGATCGGGACGACCCCGGGCGGCAGCTCGGCCTGGCCGTCGTCGACCACCCACAGGTGCTCCAGCTGCTCGCCGCGGCGGACGAGTTCGGCGTGCACAGCGCGCGGGGAGTCGGCGTAGCCGCGGCCGCCGAAGACGTCGTACAGCACCGCCTCGCGCAGCGGCTCGCGGCGGGCGGCCGGGTAGTGCCCGGTGCGTAGCCGGGCCTGGGTCCAGGCGCTGCGCTCGGCGGCGTCGAGCACCGGGGTGGAGTCCACCAGCAGGGTGTCGTTCCAGCGGCGCTGCAGCAGGACGTCCTTGCCGCCGGTGGTCGCGGTGGCGGGCAGGGCGGGCAGGACGGCCGCGGCGGCGAGCAGCGGCCGGGCCGGGCCGGAGCCGTCGGCCGGCTCGAGGGCGGCCTCCCAGACGCCCTTGCGCAGCGGCAGCACGGCGCCGTCCGAACCGGTGCGGGTGGCGGGCACCCGGACCCGGAAGCGGCCGTCCGGCCCGGGCTCGACCGGGGCGCGGACCTCGCCGGCGGTGCCGCCGTGCCGCAGGACCAGTTCCAGCCGGTCGGCGGCCGGGTCCGGGCAGTGGCCGGACAGTTCGAAGCCGCCGAAGTGGACGGCGATCCGGTCGACGATCCCGGCCGCGGGCTGGACGCAGACCTGGAGCCGGCCGTCGGCGAGGTGCTTGAGGTAGAGCACACGGTCCGGGGCGTCCGGCAGCGGGTGCTGGCCGGCCACCGGGCCGCCGCGTTCGTCCAGGCAGAGCTGGTCGGTGCCGCCGTCGGGGCGCAGCAGTTCGGCGTCCCAGTGCTCCAGTTCGCGGCGGCCGCGCCCGTCGGCGGTGAACGGCCGGTACGGCAGGTCGACGGCGAAGGTGTTGCCGGTGCGGGTGAGCGGCCGTTCGATCACCGCGTCGCTCTGCCGGTGCCGCAGCCGCAGGACGGTGCCGCCGGGGCAGTGGTCGGCGGTGCCGGCCAGCCGGAGGCCGTCGGGGGTGGGCCCGGCGTGGTCGAGCCGGACGCCGGGGCGCTCCAGCCGCAGCCGCAGCCGGCCGTCCTCGAAGTACGGCTGGAGGCGTACGTCGCGGTCCACCCAGCGGGCGGGCGGGTATTCGCCGGAGCCGCACCAGTGGGGGGCGAGGGCGCCGTACTGACGGCGCAGCCGGGTGGGGCGGGGGCGGGTGAGGAGGGTGGTCTCGACCTGCCAGTCGCCGAGCTGCCAGCGGTCGTCCTGGCGCAGCCGGGAGGGTTCCACCAGGGCGGTGAAGCCGGACCAGTCGTGGTTGTGCTCGGGCTGGGCGCTGTCGTCGGTGACCTCGGGCAGCCGGCGGGGCCGGGAGCGCAGGCGCAGCGGCGGCACCGTCCCGCGCTCGTGGCGCAGGGTCAGCCAGGTCCAGGCCGAGCCGGGGCGGCCGGTGTCCAGGTCCAGCGGGCGGCCGAAGCCGGTGAGCTCCAGTCCGCGGCCGTGCCAGCGGGCGCGCAGCAGTCCGAACACCACGTCCTCGTCGTCGGCCGGCCGGCCCGGGCTCACCCACGGGGCGGCGTGCGGCAGGACTAACCGGGTGAGCGCAGACATGGGGCGGGGACCCTTCGGGGGGACGGCGTCCCGGCGGTGGCGGTGGCCGGGAGGGCCGCGTTCCGGTGTCGACCGGACCGGGGCCGAATTGATATCCCATACCGGGAAGGCACCCCGGGTCAACTGCGGGGTTCGCAGAATATCCGTTGAAATTCGTCAACAAAACATCAGTTCGAGTGCAAAATGCACGTAAAGGGCCGACACTTCCCAGGAAATTCCCAGAAAGCACGGAGGCGCCCGGCGCGGATCGCGCCGGGCGCCTCGCGGCGTGCCGGGGACTACTCCTTGCGGAGCATCGCGTCGACCACCCGGGCGGCGGCCTTGCCGTCGTCCAGGTCGCAGTACGCCTCGCGGAAAGCGGCCGCCTTGTCCGCGTACTCGGCGGCGACCTCGTCCACCCGGCCGAGCGCGTCGACCAGTTCGGTGGAGCTGGCCAGCAGCGGACCGGGGGCCTCGGCCTCGAAGTTCAGGCTGAAGCCGCGCAGGTTGTCGCGGTAGTGCTCCAGGTCGTGGGTGAAGAAGAACATCGGCTTGCCGGTGTTGGCGAAGTCGAAGACGCTCGACGAGTAGTCGGTGACCAGCACGTCGGCGATCAGCAGCAGCTCCGCCATGTCGGGGTAGGTGCCGACGTCCCAGACGTAGCCGTTGCCGGCACCCGGGATCTGGCCGCACATCAGGCTGTGCCGGCGCACCAGCAGCACCTGGTCGTCACCGAGCGCGGCCTTGGCCGCCTCCAGGTCGATCCGCAGGTCGATCTGGTAGCCGCCGTTCGGCCGGCGCCGGTCCTCGCGCCAGGTCGGCGCGTACAGCACGACCTTCTTGCCCTCGGGCAGGCCGAGCCGCTCACGGACCTGTTCCGCGGTCTTCTCCCGGTCGGCCGCGAAGAGCAGGTCGTTCCGCGGCGAACCGCTCTCCAGGATCTCGCCCTGGTAGTCGAACGCGCGCCGCAGCACCGGGGCCGACCAGCTGTTGCCGGCCACCAGCAGGCTCCAGTTCGGCACCTCGCGGGCCAGGCTCTTGAGGTACCTGGAGTCGGTGAACCAGACCTTCTCGAAGTCGAAGCCGACCTGCTTCAGCGGGCTGCCCTGCCAGGTCTGCACGACCACCTGGCCGGGGCGGCGGACGAAGAAGTCGGGCAGGTGGGTGCTGGTGACGATGTACTTGGCCGTCGCCAGCGCCTCGAACCACTCCGGGCTCCAGAGCCGGATCGCCTGCGCGGTGCGCGGCAGGTCGGCCTGCAGGTCGTCGTTGCCCCACAGGTGCTCCAGCGGCAGGCCGCGGCGGACCAGCTCCTCGTGGATCGCCTTCGGGGAGTCGGCGTAGACGCTGTTGTTCCCGGCGTTGTACAGCACGGTGTCGCGCACCGGCAGCCGACGGGCGGCCGGGTAGTCGACGCTGCGGATCTGGCGCTGGCGGAAGCCGGCCCGCTCCTCGGGCATCAGCGCCGCGTGCGACTCCAGCGACAGGCAGTCGTGCTGGCGGCGCTCCAGCGCGATCCGCTTGCCGCGGGACTCCACCTCCACCGGCAGGGAGTCGAAGCAGCTCGGGGCGATCTGCACGTAGCCGTTCGGCAGGTCGACGCCGGGCACGCCGACCGGACGGAAGAAGACCCGCCAGGTGCCGTGGGCGAGCGGGACCTGCCCGGCGAAGGAGGCGGTGGGCACGGCGGGCAGCGCGGTGCGGAACCGGCCGTCCGAGATCTCCACCGGGTAGACGTGCTCCTCCTCGCGCCAGTGGTGCCGGACCACCAGCTCCCAGCGGTGCGCGCCGGGCAGCGGGAACGAGCCGCTCAGCAGGAAGCCGTCGGCGCCGCGCGCGGACACCTCGTCCACCACCGGCTGCAGCAGCTGGTCGGAGAACTGCAGGTGCCCGCTGGGGGAGGGCTTGGTGTAGATCGCCCGGCGCTGCTCGACCGGCGCCTGCGGGTCCAGCGGCAGGTGCAGTTGCTCGGGCGCGTTGCGGTCGTCCCAGACCAGCGGCAGCACCACGCCGTCGGCCAGCACCAGCGCGCTGTCCCAGCGGTCCCGCACCCGCTCGGCGGCCACCGGGTCCAGCTCGGCCCAGGCCTCGCGGACGGCGGTCAGCTCGGCCACCTCGACGGCGGAGGTGAACGGCTGCAGGGTGCCGACCGGAGTGCCCAGCTCCAGCGGGAAGGTCAGCTCGCGGTCCGACTCGACGTGGGTGAGCCGCAGCCGGGCCCCGACGAAGCTCGCCCCGGAGCGGGCCGCGCCGGAGACCTCGATCCGGCCGTCCTGCGCGGCCAGGCCGGTCACCCGGGCCTTGACGGTCTCCACCTGCAGGTAGACGAAGTTGTCCCGGACCCACGGCACGATCCGCACGTCGGGCTCGACCCAGTGCAGCGGGATCGACTCGGCGGTGTCGCTCCAGCCCGCCGAGATCCGGCCCTTGTAGATCCCGCCCTTGCCCGCGCCGGCCACCAGGACGCGCCAGTGGCCGTCCTTCCACTGGCCGCGGTGCTTGAGCTTCTTCGGGTCCAGGGCGACGGTGAAGCCGGACCAGTCGCAGCTGTACAGGTCGTGGTTGCAGCTGGCGGTGGCCTCGGGGCTGTACTGGGTCTTCATCGGCACCGCGACGACCCGGCGGCCCTTGGCCTCGCGCAGCACCAGGGTGCGGACCATGTCGTGCTTGTTGGCCGCGCCCAGCTGCTCCGGGTAGGCGTGCCCGGTCAGCTCCAGCTTCCCGCCGACCCAGGCGCTCTGGTACAGCCGGCTGCGCATGACCAGCGAGTTGTCCAGCTTCAGCACGCCGGACGGCACGCTCTTGCGCCCGCCGCGCAGGAACGGGTAGTCCGCGTACGGCCGCAGCAGGCCGCGGGCCTGCACGCCGCCGCCGCTGTCGCCCTCGTACTTGATCTGCTCGACCAGCTCGTCCACGCGGTTCTGCAGGGTCAGGTGGTACTTCAGCCGCAGCGGCGCGCGCAGCTTGCGGACCTGCTCCTGGCCGATCGAGCGGAGCAGCCGGCTGACGTGTTGGACGTAGGCGTCCCGGTACTCCTTGTCGCCGTCCACGACGGACCAGAAGAACATCGGGATCTCCTCGACGAGGGTGTTCTCGTCGTAGGAGCGCAGGTACTCGGCGAAGCGCGGCTCGGTCTGCTTCTTCAGCCAGCCGCGGACCAGCTCGACCGAGGCGACCCGGTCGACCAGGCCCTTGGGGTTGGTGCGCATCTGGGTGATCGACATCTCGCCGACCTCCCGCTCGCGCCAGTGGTAGATCGGCTCGGAGAGCACGTCCACGCTCTTGGCGAGGTAGTGGTGCGGCACGCTGACCGGCGCGTCCTCGTACAGGATGCCCTCGGGGTACAGCAGGTCGGCGGCGTCGAAGAAGGACCGGCGGTACACCTTGTTCCACGCGGTGCGGTCGGTGACCAGCGCCGGGAGCTCGGTGATGTGGGTCTTGAGCCGGGTCTCCTTGAACGGCTTCACGTGCCCGCCGGACTGGTAGTAGCCCACCGCCCGGAACCGCAGCACGTTGCCGGTGCAGAAGTCCGAGCCGGTCTCCTCCAGCGTGTTGATCATCAGCTCGTAGGCGCTCGGCGGCATCGAGTCGTCACTGTCCACGAAGCACAGGAACTCGGAGTCCGGGTCGATGTGCCGGATGCCGGTGTTGCGGGCCGCGCCGAGGCCCTTGTTCACCTGCCGGACCAGCCGGAACCGGGAGTCCCGGGCCGCGTAGGCCTCGGCGAGCGCCGCGCTGCCGTCCTTGGAACCGTCGTCGACCATGACGCACTCGAAGTCCGTGAAGGTCTGGGCGGCGATCGAGTCGAGGCATTCGACGAGGTAACGCTCGACGTTGTAGATCGGAACGACGATGGAGAGGCGGGGAGCCATCGGCTACGCAGGCCTTTCTCGGGAGGAGCGTGGCAGCCCCGTGGGGGCCTTGCCGCACAAGGGATCGGTGCGTACGTGCGCCCCGATCCTACCTCCGGGGCCCGGTTGCCCCCGGGCCCACTACGCTGGGCCCCGTGCCCCGCTTCAGTGTCATCGTCCCCGTGTACCAGGTCCAGGACTACCTCGCCGAGTGCCTCGAATCGGTCCTCGGACAGGACGGACCGGACTTCGAACTGATCGCGGTGGACGACCGCTCGCCGGACGGCTGCGGAACCCTGCTGGACGAAGCGGCGGCCGCCGATCCCCGGGTCCGGGTGCTCCACCTGCCGGAGAACGTCGGCCTCGGCCGGGCCCGCAACGCCGGCCTGGAGGTCGCCACCGGCGACTACGTGGTCTTCCTCGACAGTGACGACACCCTCACCCCCGACCTGCTCCGCACCGTCGACGAGCGCCTCGCCGCCACCGGCGACCCGGACGTCCTGGTCTACGACTACGCCCGCAGCTACGCCGACGGCCGGATCACCCGGGCCGCCGCCGGGCACGTCTTCGGCGCCGCCTCCCCGGACGTCTTCGACCTCGCCGCCCGCCCCGACCTGCTCGACCTGCTCCAGGTCGTCTGGAACAAGGCCTACCGCCGGGGGTTCATCACCGAGCAGCGGCTGGAGTTCCCGGCCGGCTACTACGAGGACACCCCCTGGACGTACCCGGCGCTGCTCGCCGCCGCCTCCATCACCCTGCTGGACCGGGTCGGCGTGCACTACCGCCAGCGCCAGGAGGGTGGCAACATCCTGGCCACTGCCAGCCGCAAGCACTTCGACGTGTTCGCCCAGTACGACCTCGTCTTCGCCTTCCTCGACCGCCGCCCCGACCTGGACCGGTGGCGCCCCGTCGTCTACGGCAAGATGCTCAACCACCTCAACACCGTGGTCGCCAAGCCCGGCCGGGTCCCGCCCGGCGACCGCCGCGAGTACTTCCGCCGCGCCGCCGAGCACTGCGCCCGGCTGCGCCCGGCCGGCTACCGCCCGCCGGCCGGTGTGGACGGCGTGCGCACCGAGCTGCTCGGACAGGGCCGCTACACCGCCTACCAGGCCGTCCGCGCGCTGGCGAAGGCCCGCCGGCTGGTCAGCCGCTGACCCCGGGGGCCCGCCGGCCGGGCCCGCCCGCCGGAACCAGCCCGGGGATCCGGCCCGGGGATCCGGCCCGCGCCTGACGGCCGTTCGGGGGACGGGCCGGTATAACCGGTCGGGTGGACTTCCTGACCCGCCTTCCGGTCCTGGGCCCGCTCGTGGCCCGGGTGCTGCGCAGCCGCCCCTACCGGGTGTACGAGTACTTCTCCGCCGCCCGTGGCAACCGGCTGGCCGGAGCCGTCACCTTCTTCGGCTTCCTGGCCCTGTTCCCGCTGCTCACCGTCGGACTGGCGATCGCCGTCGCGACACTGAACGGCAGTCAGGTGGACGACCTCCAGCACCGCATCTCCGACCAGCTGCCGGGCCTGTCGGACGCGCTCAACCTGCCCTCCCTGGTGGCCAACGCGGGTGCCCTCGGGCTGGTCAGCGGCGCCCTGCTGCTGGTCTCCGGTCTCGGCTGGGTGGACACCATGCGCACCTCGATCCGGGACCTCTGGCAACTGCCCGACGAGAAGGGCAACCCGGTGCTGCGCAAGGCCTGGGACGTCGTGGTGCTGGCCGGCCTCGGCCTGGTGTCGCTCTTCTCGCTGGCCGCCTCGGCGGCCGGCACCACGCTCGCCGGGCGGATCGCCCACGCCAGCGGCTTCGACAGCGGCTACCTGCTCACCGCGGTCGGAGTGCTGATCGCCATAGCGTGCGACATGCTGCTCTTCGCCTACCTGCTGGCGCCCTTCCCCGGGATCACCGGCCAGCACCGCCGGGACCTCCTCACCGGCGCGCTGATCGGCGCGGTCGGCTTCGAACTGCTGAAACTGCTGCTCGCCTCCTACCTCGGCTCGGTCGCCGGGCGGAGCCTGTACGGCGCCTTCGCCACTCCGGTGGCGCTGCTGCTCTGGATCAACTTCGTCAGCCGGCTGTTGATGTACTGCGTGGCCTGGACGGCGACGGCCGACCCGGCGGACGCCCGGGAGCGCACCAGGGCGCACGGCCGGGCCCTGCTGGCCGCGGCCGACGAGTCCGAGGCCCGAGGAGCGGAGACGGCGAAGGCCCTGCCCCAGGACTGAGGCCGGGCCCGCGCACCCGGGATCACCTCCAGGTACGGCCCGCCGACCGGCGCCGTACGACCACCACGGCACCCACCGCGACCACGGCCCCGGCCACCACCGCCGACCAGCCGCCCAGGCCGAGCCCGTCGTCCCCGGCCGCCGCCGCGGGGCGGCCCGGCCCGGCCGAGGGCTGCGGCGGCGGGGCGGGGGACCCCGCGGCGCCGCCCGCCCGACCGGTCGGCTCCTCGCCGCCGGCCGGCTTCTCGTCGACCAGCCGACCGACCGGCCGCACCTTGCCCGCCGCGGCGAAGCCCCAGTCCAGCAGCTCGGCCGTCTCGTCGTACACCCGCTGGTAGCTGGCCGGGTGCATCACCGTCACCAGCAGGGTCCGCCCACCCCGCTCGGCGGCGCCGACGAAGGTCGAGCCGGCGTTGGTGGTGGTGCCGTTCTTCACCCCGATCAGGCCGGGGTACTTGCCCAGCAGCCGGTCGGTGTTGGCGATCCCGAAGCTGCCGCGCTGGCCGGTGTTCTTGTCAACGGCCCCCGGGAACATCGCCTCCCGGGTCGCGCAGTACATCCGGAAGTCCGCGTTGCCCAGGCCGGAACGGGCGAACAGCGACAGGTCGTAGGCCGAGGACACCTGGCCGTCCATGTCGTAGCCGTCCGGGGAGATCACCTTGGTGTCCCGGGCCTGCAGCGCGTCGGCGCGGGCCTGCATCTCGTTGACGGTCGGCTGGATGCCGCCGTTCATGTGCGACAGGACGTGCACGGCGTCGTTGCCCGAACTGAGGAACACCCCGCGCCACAGGTCCTCGACCCGGTAGTCCAGGTTCTCCTTGATGCCGACCAGGCTGCTGCCGGGGCCGATGTTCTGGATCTCCTCGTCGGCGACCCGGTGCACCGCGTTGCGGTCGAACTTGGGTAGCACGGTGTCCGCGAAGAGGATCTTCAGGGTGCTCGCCGGGGGCAGCCGGAGGTGCGGGTTGTAGGCCGCCAGCACCTCGCCCGACGCGGCGTCGGAGACTATCCAGGACTGGCCGGTGAGGTCCGTCGGCAGCGCCGGCGCCCCCGCCAGCGGATCGACCTGGACCCCGGGGAGCCCGAGCCGCTCACCGCCGACCGCGGTCGACGGGGGCGGCGCCTGCGGAGCCGCGACCGCCGCCGGAGCGGCGAGCAGGACCGGGAGGGCCGCGGTGACCGCGGCGAACAGCTGGGTGAAGGAATGACGGCGTGTGGACACCAGTTGACCGTACCCATCGCGGCGCCCCGCCGTCCGCCACACCGGACGGGTCCTCCGCACGAGGGGCCCGCCCTGGGCCGATCGGCGGCCCGCGCATACTGGGGAGGCACACCGCCGCCACCCTGCCGAGGACCACCCCATGAAGCTCAGCCGCCGCACCTCCTGGTTCCTGACCGCCTTCGGCGTCTGGTCGATGATCATCTGGACCACCTTCGTCAAGAACCTGTGGAAGGACTCCGGCGGCCAGGCCTTCGTCAACGGCGACCACTCCCAGCCCACCGCCTTCTTCTGGATCCACCTCCTCCTCGCCGTCACCTCCTTCCTCCTCGGCATCGCCGTCGGCACCATCGGCCTCCGCGGCCTCCGCGCCACCCGCCGCACCCCGGCCACCGACTGAAATCCCCCCGGCCCCGCCGACCCGGAGGCCGTCGCCGTCGCCACCGGTTTCCCCACCACCGCCTGCCCGACCCTGGGCGGCCCGGGCGACGGCGACGGGGACGGCAAGCCCGATCTGTGGGCCGTCACCGCCGACCGTCACCCGGTGACCTTCAGCGGCTGGTCCTCGCCGGAGGATCTCGGCGCGCCGGGCTGAGCCCGGACGCACAAGGGGCCCCGCCCGAACAACTCGGGCGGGGCCCCGCGTTGAGCACGCGGCGCGGCCGGGCTCCACCGGAAATCCGCGTTGCCTCCGTCGGCCCTCGCTGGCAAGATCCTCTCCGCTCTCATGCGCGTACCGGACGCGCCGAGCACGAGGGGTGGGGATTTCGATGAAGCACGTACGCCTGCGCAGAGTCAGCGGGGTCGCGGCGGCGACCGTGGCCGCGGGTCTGCTGGCCGCGCCGACGGCTGCCGTGGCCGACACCGCGCCGGCCGTCCTCGGCACCAACCAGGGTGTCGACTCGTCCCACGTCGGGGCCTGCGACTCGGCGGCGGATCCGACCTGGATCGGCCGGAGCGTCAACGGGCCGGCGCTCGACGTCAAGGTCGCCGGCACCGGTGCCCGGTTCGGGGTCTGGGACGTGACCACCGGCGCCGAGGACCCGGTGTTCACCGGTGAGGCCCAGGCCGGATCCGACCGGTCGGCCGCCCTCACCGTCCCCGGCCTGCTGGACGGGCACAGCTACGCCTGGCACGCCTGGGCGCTCCAGGGCACCCAGGCCTCGGCTCCGTCGGCGGACTGCCACTTCACGGTGGACACCACCAGCCCGACCGCCACGGTCAGCTCGACCGACTTCCCGGCGAGCGGTGCCGCCCCCAAGTTCGCGGGCCAGTTCGGCACCTTCGTGGTCAAGGCCACCGACCCGGTGCCGGCCGGCGGCGAGTCCTCCGGGATCGCCTGCATCCGGTACGGATGGGGCGACCTCGGCGTCGGTGGCTGCGACTCGCCCGACGCCGTCGTCCCGGAAGACGACGGCACCGCGACCGTCAGTCTGCGGGTCCTGAACTGGGGCACCAACACCCTCAACGTCCAGGTGATCGATGACGCGGGCAACGTCGGCGGGGCGGGCTACACCTTCTACGCCCCGTGGAACCAGAACCCGCCCAAGGCGCTCGGCGACGTGGACGGGGACGGCGTCCCGGACGTCCTGCTGCCGGACGCCGGGGGCAACCTGCAGATCATCAGCGGCAACTCGGGCGACACCACCCCGTCCGCCGTGATCCGGGCCGTTCAGTCGCCGAACCAGACCTCGTGGTCCAACGTCCAGGTGGCGCACCGTGGTTGGGACGCCAACGCGCACGCGCCGATGGACGACCTGCTGATGCACCCGAGCGGCTCGCCGGCGCTGTACCTCTACAGCAACCAGGACTACGCCTCGTTCACCCAGGGCTATTCGGCGGTCTCCCGGCCGTCCGCCTGCCAGGACGCCGCCGGAACGGCCGCCACCTGCCCGGCCGGCTTCGCCACCGACTGGCACAAGGCCGACCAGATCGCCCTGATCGGCTCGCTGGACAGCCGGATGGTCTCCTCCCTGATGACGGTGGAGGACGGCAACCTCTGGCTGTTCGCCAACCCCGGCTTCTCCTACCGGCTGCGCAGCGCCCGCCAGCTCACCGCCAACGGCGCCTGGGCGGGGTACGACCTGATCGCCCCGGGGCCGGACTCGGCCGGCAACCTGACCCTCTGGGCCCGCGAGCGGGCCACCGGCCGGCTGCACGCCTACCCGATCGTGAAGAAGGCCGACGGCACCTTCGACTTCTCCGCCCTCGCCGACCCGAGTGCGGACGTCGTCGCGAGTGGCTTCACCGTCGACAAGTACCCGACCCTCGGCAGCTCGGGCGACGTGGACGGCGACGGCAAGCCGGACCTGTGGGCCGTCACCGCCGACCGTCACCTGGTGTACTTCAGCGGCTGGAGCGACCCCTCCGGGGCCGGCGTGCTGAAGTGAGGAACACGGAGGCCCCCGCCCGATCCGAGGATCGGGCGGGGGCCTCCGTACTGTCGGGCGGGGATCAGAAGCGGCGGGTGACCAGGGCCCGCTTCACTTCCTGGATCGCCTTGGTGACCTCGATGCCACGCGGGCAGGCCTCGGAGCAGTTGAAGGTGGTGCGGCAGCGCCACACGCCCTCGCGGTCGTTGAGGATCTCCAGGCGCTGCTCGGCACCCTCGTCGCGCGAGTCGAAGATGAAGCGGTGCGCGTTGACGATGGCGGCCGGGCCGAAGTACTGGCCGTCGTTCCAGAACACCGGGCAGGACGACGTGCACGCGGCGCACAGGATGCACTTGGTGGTGTCGTCGAAGCGCTCGCGGTCCTCGGCGGACTGCAGCCGCTCGCGGGTCGGGTCGTTCCCCTTGGTGATGAGGAACGGCATGACGTCCTTGTACGCCTGGAAGAACGGGTCCATGTCCACGACCAGGTCCTTGAGGACCGTCAGGCCCTTGATGGCCTCGATCGTGATCGGCTTCTCCGGGTTGACGTCCTTGATCAGGGTCTTGCACGCCAGCCGGTTGCGGCCGTTGATCCGCATGGCGTCGGAGCCGCAGATGCCGTGCGCGCAGGAACGGCGGTAGGTGAGGGTGCCGTCCTGCTCCCACTTGATCTTGTTGAGCGCGTCCAGGACGCGCTCCTTCGGGTCCATCGTCAGCTGGTAGTCGACCCACACCGGGTCCGGGTGCTCCTCCGGGTTGAACCGGCGGATCCGGAAGGTGACGGTGATCAGCTGTACGCCACCGGCCTCGACCGCGTCCAGAGCGGCCGAGTGCTCCACAGTCGGAGTGCTCATCAGTACTTACGCTCCATCGGCTGGTAGCGGGTCGTGACGACCGGCTTGTAGTCGAGGCGGATGGAGGTGCTGCCGTCGGCGGCGACCTCCTGGTACGCCATGGTGTGCTGCATGAACTTCACGTCGTCACGGGTCGGGAAGTCCTCGCGGTAGTGGCCGCCGCGGGACTCCTCGCGAGCCAGCGCGGAGACGGCCAGCACCTCGGCCAGGTCGAGCAGGTTGCCCAGCTCGATGGCCTCCAGCAGGTCCGTGTTGTACCGGAAGCCCTTGTCCTGGATGGAGACGTGCTTGTAGCGCTCCCGCAGCGCGGCGATGTCCTCGACCGCCTGCTTCAGGGTGGCGCCGGTGCGGTAGACCATCGCGTTGGCGTCCATGGTCTCCTGCAGCTCCTTGCGGATCTGCGCCACGGACTCGGTGCCGGTCGACTCGCGGAGCTTGTCGACCATGCCCTGGACCAGCGTCTCCGGGTCCTCCGGGAGCGGGACGAACTCGTTGGCGTTGGCGTAGTCGGCGGCGGCGATGCCCGCGCGCCGGCCGAACACGTTGATGTCCAGCAGCGAGTTGGTGCCGAGGCGGTTGGCGCCGTGCACGGACACGCAGGCGACCTCGCCGGCCGCGTACAGGCCCGGGACGACGTCGGTGTTGTTGCGCAGGACCTCACCCTCGACGTTGGTCGGGATGCCGCCCATGGCGTAGTGCGCGGTGGGCTGGATCGGGATCGGGTCCGTGTAGGGCTCGATGCCGAGGTAGGTGCGCGCGAACTCGGTGATGTCCGGGAGCTTGGCGTCCAGCTGCTCCGGCGGCAGGTGGGTGAGGTCCAGGTAGACGTGGTCGCCGTCCGGACCGCAGCCGCGGCCTTCGCGGATCTCGGTGTAGATCGCGCGGGAGCAGACGTCACGGGACGCGAGGTCCTTCATGACGGGGGCGTAGCGCTCCATGAAGCGCTCGCCGTCCTTGTTGCGCAGGATGCCGCCCTCGCCGCGGGCGCCCTCGGTGAGCAGGATGCCCATGCGCCAGATGCCGGTCGGGTGGAACTGGAAGAACTCCATGTCCTCCAGCGGCAGGCCGCGGCGGTAGGCCACCGCCTGGCCGTCACCGGTGAGGGTGTGGGCGTTCGAGGAGACCTTGAAGAACTTGCCGGTGCCGCCGGAGGCGAACACGACCGACTTGGCCTGGAAGACGTGGATCTCGCCGGTGGCCAGCTCGTAGGCGACGACGCCGGCCGTCTTGCCCTCGTTGAGCAGCAGGTCGAGGACGTAGAACTCGTTGAAGAACTCGACGCCGTGCTTGACGCAGTTCTGGAACAGCGTCTGGAGGATCATGTGACCGGTGCGGTCGGCCGCGTAGCACGAGCGGCGGACCGGGGCCTCGCCGTGGTTGCGGGAGTGACCGCCGAAGCGGCGCTGGTCGATCCGGCCCTGCTCGGTGCGGGAGAAGGGGAGGCCCATCTTCTCCAGGTCGAGGACGGCGTCGATGGCCTCCTTGCACATGATCTCGGCGGCGTCCTGGTCGACCAGGTAGTCACCACCCTTGACCGTGTCGAAGGTGTGCCACTCCCAGTTGTCCTCCTCGACGTTGGCCAGGGCGGCGCACATGCCGCCCTGGGCCGCGCCGGTGTGGGACCGGGTCGGGTAGAGCTTGGTCAGGACGGCGGTGCGGCTGCGCTGCGTCGACTCGATGGCCGCGCGCATGCCGGCACCGCCGGCGCCGACGATGACGGTGTCGTACTGGTGAATCTGCATGGGGGGTTAACTCGCCTCTGGCCTCTGCCGATGGTCGATGGTGCTCGCGGCTCAGATGTTGGGGTCGAAGGTGAAGATCACCAGGGTCCCGAGCAGCACGGTGAACACCGTGGCGGTCCCCATGAGCCCCTTGAGCCAGAGCCGGGTCGAGTCCTTCTCGGCGTAGTCGTTGATGACCTGACGCATGCCGTTGGCGCCGTGCAGCATGGCGAGCCAGAGCATCAGGAGGTCCCAGCCCTGCCAGAACGGCGAGGCCCAGCGGCCGGCCACGAAGGCGAACCCGATCTTGGAGACGCCGCCGTCGAGCACCAGCATGATCAGCAGGTGACCGAGGATCAGCACGACCAGGACGACACCGGACAGGCGCATGAAGAGCCAGGCCAGCATCTCGAAGTTGGTGCGGGTGCGGCGCGGGGTCTTCGCGGTCCGCTTGCGCGGCGGCTCGATGACGAAGGCGTCGGCGGGGTTGCCGGTGCCGAGGCCCTTGCCGGTGTGCGCCTGCTTGGAGGGGACGACGATCGCGTCGGAGTAATCCGTGGACATCAGTCAGCTCACTTCCCGAACCAGGAGATCAGCGTGTGCTGCAGGATGCCGTAGAAGGAGCCGGCCATCAGGACGACCCAGACCCCTACGACGGTCCACAGCATCTGCTTCTGGTACTTCGGGCCCTTGGACCAGAAGTCCACCGCGACGACGCGCAGGCCGTTGAGCGCGTGGAACAGGATGGCGGCCACCAGGCCGTACTCCATCAGGTTCACGAGCGGAGTCTTGTACGTCTGGATGACGGTGTCGTAGGACTCCGGCGACACTCGCACCAGGGCGGTGTCCAGGACGTGGGCGAACAGGAAGAAGAAGATGAGGACGCCGGTGACTCGATGAGCCACCCAGCTCCACATGCCTTCCCGGCCGCGGTACAGCGTTCCAGCCGGCACGGAAAAACCCTCCGGAAGCGATTGGGGGCTCGGCCGGCTTCGGTGTCGGTCAGCCCGGCCGGGTACGGTCCACCGGCCGCCAGCATCCTATCGACGCCGTGTCGGGAACCGCCTCCGGGGTCCCCAGGTGTGATCAATCAGGCACTTCTGGCCTAGTGGGGCGGGAACCGAGCCGCCACTTGTCACCCTGGGTGACGGTATGACTCCGTCGCGATGCCCCGGTGGCCCGCCTCCGGGGGCCGAACGGGTGGTCGGGTTCATCCTGACGGATGAACAGGGTTCGGCCGGCCCGGCGCGCCGGGCCGGCCGTGCGCGGGGCAGGTCCCGCGTCAGCGCGCCCCGGCCTCCGAGTGGGTGGCGACCAGGTGCTCCAGCCGGGTGAGGGCGATCCGCCGGAGTTCGTCCGCCGCGATCAGCCGCTCCTCGTCCGGGTCGTTGGCCAGCCGGGTGCGGATGGAGGAGAGCACGGTGTCGAGCATCTCCTCCGGGGCGACGCCGTCCAGGCAGACCACGAAGACGTGGCCGAACCGGGCCTCGTAGGCGGCGTGGGCCGCCCGCAGCGCGGTGTGCGCGGCCTGGCTGCCGGGGGCGCGCATGCCGAGCAGGGGCTGCGGCATCCAGCTCTCGTCGGCGAGGGCCTCGGCGAGGTCGGCCGGGCGGAGGTCGTAGGAGGCCTCGCTGGCGGCGGCCAGCAGGGACCCTATGTCGGGGTAGGGGCGGTGGGCGGTGAGTCGCAGGGCCCAGCGGTGGCTGCCGCAGCAGGCCAGCAGGGCCTCCTCGGCGGCGCCGGCGTCCGCTTCGTTGAAGCGGTGCAGCCCCAGGAGGGTCGGCTCGGTGCTGGCGTCGGGCCGCTGTGACGGGATGTCGCTGGCCAGCGGGTCCTCCTCGGGAGGGCGGGAAGGCCGGTGGGTGGGGTGGAGCAGCAGGAGTATGGGGCCGCGGAGGGGGCGTACGGCGCCCTTCTGGCGGCCCCTCAAAGGTAGTTGAGCGGTCATCAGTTGGGGAGGGCGCGCGCGGAATTCATCCGGACGAGCTATCAAGTTGTGACGTTGACACCTTCGTGTCATCGTCCGCCCTCCCCTGGTCTGCTAATGGCGGGTCGTGGGGGGGGGGGGGCCGCGGGCCGCGCGCCGGGGCGGGGGGGGCCGGGGGGGGGGCGCCCCCCCCGCGGGGGGAAAAAAAGAAAAACA
>NZ_JBHXEG010000049.1:0-42112 GCF_042724935.1 Kitasatospora sp. NPDC127060 | reverse complement strand
GATCGGACGATTTTTTTTTGATCCCCCCCCCCGTCGTTGTAGTAGTTGTGGGGGGCGCGGGTGCCGGGCCGCGGGGGGCCCCCCCCCCGGGCGGGGTCAGCCGCAGCGGGTGCCCCCGGCCGGCATGGTGCCGTCGGTCAGGTAGGCGGCCATGGCCTGGTCGATGCAGGTGTTGCCCTTGCCGAAGGCGCCGTGGCCCTCGCCCACCCGGGTGAGCAGGGTGGCCTTGGCGAAGCCCTGGGCCAGCTTCTCGGCGGAGGAGTACGGGGTGGCCGGGTCCCCGGTGGTGCCGACCACCAGGATCGGGGCGGCGCCCTCGGCGCGGATGGTGTGCGGCTTCTCCTGGGTCTTGAACGGCCAGTAGGCGCAGCCGGGCTCGGCGTAGTCGTCCACCGTGACGCCCTTGGAGAGCAGCGGTGCCTCGGCGAGCAGCCGGTCGACCGCCTGCCGGGCGTGTTCGGGGGTCGGCGCGGGGCGGGCCGCGTCGGCGCAGCTGATCGCGCCGTTGGCCTCGTCCATCGGGCTGTAGTGGCCGTTCTCGTCGCGACCGTTGTAGTCGTCGGCGAAGGCCATCAGGTAGTCGCCCTTGCCGCGCTTCATCGCCCAGCCGAGGCTGTTCCGCAGGTACTGCCAGGAGGTCTTCTCGTCGCCGTAGAGCAGCGAGACGACGCCGGTCCAGGCCAGGTCGCGGCCGAGCTCGCGGCCGTCCTTGGCGGTCAGCGGCTCGTCGTGGAGGCCGTCCAGGAAGTCGGCGGCCTTCTTGGCGGCCTTGGTCCGGTCGGTGCCGAGCGGGCACTCGTCGGCGTGGTTGTCCACGCAGTCGGCGGCGAAGCGCTCGAAGGACTTCTCGAAGCCGACCTGCTGGTCGACGCCGTGGTCGAGGGTGTCCTGGGCCGGGTCGACGGCGCCGTCCAGGATCAGTCGGCCGGTGTTCTGCGGGAACTCCTCGGCGTACAGGGCGCCGAGGTAGGTGCCGTAGGAGATGCCCAGGTAGTTGAGCTTCCGGTCGCCGACGACGGCGCGCAGCACGTCCAGGTCGCGGGCGGTGTTGCGGGTGCCGACGAAGGGCAGCAGCCTGCCGGACTTGGCCTGGCAGGCGGCGGCGTGGTCGGTGGACTGCTTGACGTGGGCGGCCTTGCGCTCGGCGGGGTCGTCCGGGGAGTCCAGCTGGTTGACGGCGTCGAGCTGCTTGTCGTCGTAGCAGACCACGGGGGAGCTGTCGCCGGTGCCGCGCGGGTCGAAGCCGATCACGTCGAAGCGGTCGTGCAGGGTGCCGGCGAAGTCCTTGGCGCCGTACTTCACCATCTCGACGCCGGAGGCGCCGGGGCCGCCGGGGTTGACCATCAGCGAGCCGATCCGCTGGCTCCGGTCGCCGGCCCGGTACTTGATCAGTGCCAGGTCGATCGCGTCTGCGGCGGGGGCGGCGTAGTCGAGCGGGACGTGCAGCTTGCCGCACTGCATGCCGGAGGTGTCGATCTTCGCCTGCTCGGCCTTGGGGTCGGCCGGGCAGTCCGCCCAGGTGATCTGCTGGCCGTAGAAGGCCTTGAGCGCCGGGTCGGCCTCGCCCTTGGGCTTCGGGGCCGGGGTGGCCGTGGGGCTCGCGGGGGCGGGCGCGGTGTTGCCGGAGGCCTTGTCCTGGGCCGTCGTGGCGGTCTCGTCGCAGGCGGAGGTGAGCAGGAGGGCGCCTGCCGCCACGGCGGTCAGCAGGACCCGTGGGCGGGCGGCCCGGAAGATCGTCATCGCATGTGTGTACCACTCGTGTACGACACGTGTTCGATCGGGGTGCCGGGCCGCTCCGCCGCGACGGCCGCCGGATCAGCCGCGGTGGACCTTGTGGTTGGCGGCCTGGGCCCGGGGGCGGACCACCAGCAGGTCGATGTTCACGTGCGAGGGCCGGGTGACCGCCCACGCCACGGTGTCCGCGATGTCCTCCGAGGTCAGCGGCTCGGCCACGCCCGCGTAGACGGCGGCGGCCTTCTCCTCGTCACCGCGGAAGCGGGTGACCGCGAAGCCCTCGGACTTCACCATCCCGGGCGCGATCTCGATCACCCGGATCGACTCCCCGCACAGCTCCAGCCGCAGCGTCGCCGCGATGGTGTGCGCGGCGTGCTTGGCCGCGACGTAGCCGCCGCCGCCCTCGTACGCGGCCATGGCGGCGGTCGAGGAGAGCACCAGCACGGTGCCGTCGCCGGTCGCGCGCAGGGCGGGCAGCAGCGCCTGGGTCACGTGCAGCACGCCGAGCACGTTCACCTCGTACATGGCCCGCCAGTCGGCCGGGTCGCCGTGCTCGACGGTCTCCGCGCCGATCGCGCCGCCGGCGTTGTTCACCAGGACGTCCACCCGGCCGACCTCGGCCGCGAAGGCGTCCACGGCGGCCCGGTCGGTGACGTCCAGGGTGACCGCTCTCGCTGAACCGCCGCGCCCGCCGATCTCCTTGGCCAGCGCCTCGATCCGCTCGGTCCGGCGGGCGGTCAGCACCACCTCGAAGCCCTCGGCGGCCAGCCGGCGGGCGGTCGCCGCGCCGATTCCGCTGCTGGCACCGGTGACCACGGCCACCTTCTGCTCGGTCATTGCCACTCCCTGGGGGCTCATCCGGTCGTTCACCCGATCATCTCAACCGCCTCCGCGCGCCCGCCGCCCGGTCCGGCCCTAGATTGCGAGGACCGACTTCCTGCGAGGACCGACTTCCTGCGAGGACCGACTCCCGCAAGAGAGGCCCCCGCCCGCCGACCCCGTGGAGAGAGCCATGGCTGCCGCAGAATCCGGTTTCGGGATCGAACCGCTGTACGGCCCCGAGGCGCTGGCCGGGTGGGACCCGGCGGCCCGGCTGGGCCGGCCGGGGGAGTACCCGTACACCCGGGGCGTCCACCCGACGATGTACACCGGCCGGCCGTGGACGATGCGCCAGTACGCGGGCTTCGGCACCGCCGCCGAGTCCAACGCCCGCTACCGCCGGCTGATCGAGGGCGGCGGCACCGGCCTCTCGGTGGCCTTCGACCTGCCCACCCAGATGGGTTACGACTCGGACGCGCCGCTCGCCGCCGGGGAGGTCGGCAAGGTGGGCGTGGCGGTGGACGGCGTCGAGGACATGGCGGTGCTCTTCGACGGCATCCCGCTCGGCGCGGTGTCCACCTCGATGACCATCAACGCGCCCGCCGCCGTACTCCTGCTGCTGTACCAACTGGTCGGCGAGGCGCAGGGGGTGGCGCCCGCGGCGCTCACCGGCACGGTGCAGAACGACGTGCTGAAGGAGTACATCGCCCGGGGCGCGTACATCTTCCCGCCGGAGCCCTCGCTGCGGTTGGCCGCCGACGTGTTCCGGTACTGCCGGGCCGAGATCCCGCGCTGGAACACCATCTCCGTCTCCGGCTACCACATGGCCGAGGCCGGGGCCGATCCGGCGCAGGAGGTCGCCTTCACCCTGGCCAACGGGATCGCCTACGTCCGGACCGCGCTCGCCGCCGGGATGGCCGTGGACGACTTCGCGCCCCGGCTCTCCTTCTTCTTCGTGGCCCGCACCACGCTGCTCGAGGAGGTCGCCAAGTTCCGTGCCGCACGGCGGATCTGGGCCAGGATCATGCGCGAGGAGTTCGGCGCGAAGGACCCCCGTTCGCAGATGCTGCGCTTCCACACCCAGACCGCCGGGGTGCAGCTCACCGCCCAGCAGCCCGAGGTGAACCTGGTCCGGGTCTCGGTGCAGGCGCTGGCCGCGGTGCTCGGCGGCACCCAGTCGCTGCACACCAACAGCTTCGACGAGGCGATCGCGCTGCCCACCGAGAAGGCCGCCCGGCTCGCCCTGCGCACCCAGCAGGTGCTCGCCCACGAGACCGACGTGACCGCCACGATCGACCCCTTCGCCGGCTCCTACACGGTCGAGTCGCTGACCGACGCCGTCGAGGAGGCCGTGCTGGCGCTGCTGGCCCGGGTCGAGGAGCAGGGCGGGGCGGTGGCCGCGATCGAACGGGGCTTCCAGAAGGGCGAGATCGAGCGCAGCGCCTACCGGATCCAGCAGCAGACCGACTCCGGCGAGCGCACGGTGGTCGGCGTCAACCGCTTCCGGCTGGACGAGGAGGAGCCGTACCAGCCGCTGCGGGTGGACCCGGCGATCGAGCGGCAGCAGGCCGCCCGGCTGGCCCGGCTGCGGGCCGAGCGCTCCGGCTCGGCCGTCACCCGGGGGCTGGACGCGCTGCGCCGTGCGGCGGAGGGCTCGGCGAACGTGTTGTACCCGATGAAGGAGGCGCTGGCCGCCCGGGCCACCGTCGGCGAAGTCTGTGACGCGCTGCGCGGGGTCTGGGGCACGTACGTTCCGGTGGAGCGTTTCTGAACCGGTCGCACGAGACGAACGAGACGAACGGGTGGAGCTGGTGGACCCGGCTGAACCGGAGCGCGGAATTGACGAACTGAGCTGACGCCAGGGCGGATCGGCCGTCAAGGCGGTGGGGGCCGTGACCACCGGCGCGGGTGATCGTTGCACAGGGCAAGCAATCCGGGGAAGGCGGCAGAAACGAGATGTCATACCCACCTGTCCGGCCGGTATGCACCCATCCGGGGACTAATTTTCCGGAAGTCGGGCCAAATCCCCCCAACGGGCCTATTCTTGGGGAGATGAACCGTCCTGAGCCCGCTCAGCCGGGCGCCACTCTCGCCGTCGCACGCCCCGCCGCCGAACTGCGCGACCGGGTCCGGACGCTGGAGCCCGAGCTGATCGCCTTCCGCCGTGACCTGCACCGGCACCCGGAGCTCGGCCGCCAGGAGTTCCGCACCACCGACCTGCTGCGCGACCGGCTGGTGGCGGCGGGCCTGGAGCCGCGGGTGCTGCCCGGCGGCACCGGCCTGCTGGTCGACATCGTCCCGGCCGGCACCGCCCCGGGGACGGAGTTCCTGGCCTTCCGCGCCGACATCGACGCGCTGCCCATCGACGACGCCAAGACCGACGTGCCGTACCGCTCGACCGTCCCCGGCCGGGCCCACGCCTGCGGTCACGACGTGCACACCTCGGTGGTGCTCGGCACCGGCCTGGTGCTGGCCGAGGCCGTCCGCTCCGGTGAGCTGCGCCGCCCGGTCCGGCTGGTGTTCCAGCCGGCCGAGGAGGTCATGCCGGGCGGGGCGCTGGACGTCATCAACGCCGGGGGGATGGACGGCGTCGGCCGGATCTTCGCGGTGCACTGCGACCCGAAGGTGGAGGTCGGCCGGATCGCCCTGCGGGTCGGGGCGATCACCTCGGCCTGCGACCGGCTGGTGCTGCACCTGGACGGCCCCGGCGGGCACACCGCCCGCCCGCACCTGACCACCGACCTGGTGACCGCGATCGCGCGGATGGCCGCCGACCTCCCGGCCGCGCTGGCCCGCCGGATGGACCCGCGCTGGGGCGTCAGCCTGGTCTGGGGCCGGATCGCCTCCGGCTCCGCGCCCAACGTCATCCCGCAGCACGCCGAGCTGGAGGGCACCGTCCGCTGCCTGGAGCTGGACGGCTGGCGGGAGGCACCGGACCTGCTGCACGAGTTGATCGCCAAGGTCGCCGAGACCTACCGGGCCAAGTGGACGCTGGACTACCACCGCGGGGTGCCGCCGGTGGTCAACGAGGCGGTCTCGGTCGCGCGGCTGGAGGAGACGATGACCGCCCGGTTCGGACAGGGCGGTGCCCAGGTGGTGGAGGGGACCGAACAGAGCCTGGGCGGCGAGGACTTCTCCTGGTACCTGGAGCACGCCCCGGGCGCACTGGCCCGGCTGGGCGTCCGCACCCCCGGTGACGTCACCGTCCGTGACCTGCATCAGGGCCGATTCGACGTGGACGAGCGGGCGATCGGCGTGGGCGTGGAACTCTTCGCGGCGCTGGCCCTGGAGGACGACCGAATCTGACCGATTCCTGGGGGTATGTGGCCCTCCTGTGATCGGGTCGTTGAGATCCGGGGTTACGAACCGTTCCGTAAACTGGGCCGGACCAATCTCGGATCACCGTCCGCGTACGGGAAATGGAGCCTTCGGAAGGCCTTCAGACCACGGTTTGATAACAACCCGAATGCTCTGGCACCCCGTAACACAACCGTGTTCTACGCGCGTTACGGTGGCGTCCGACCACGCTAAACGGGTGCGTGTGAGAAGGAGATACTCCCTTGCGCCGTTCAATGAAGCTCGCCGCGGTTGTGCTCTCGGGTTCCCTGGGCATGGCCTCGCTCGCCGCTTGCGGCGCAAAGAGCACTGACAGTAACGCTTCTTCGGGTTCGTCCGATGCCCTCAAGGTCGGCATGGCCTACGACATCGGCGGCCGTGGAGACCAGTCCTTCAACGACTCCGCCGCGCGTGGTCTCGACAAGGCCAAGTCCGACCTGGGCGTCGCCGTCACCGAGGCCGAGGCCAAGCCGGGCGAGGCCGAGGCCGACAAGGAGACCCGGCTCAAGAACCTGGTCGACGCCGGCTACAAGACCGTCATCGCGGTCGGCTTCGTCTACCAGCCGGCGGTCAACAAGGTCGCCAAGGACAACCCGAACGTCAAGTTCGCGATCATCGACTCGAACGACAAGGACCAGCCGTCCAACGTCACCTCGCTGCTCTTCGCCGAGCAGGAGGGTTCGTACCTGGCCGGTGTCGCCGCGGCGAACAAGTCGAAGAGCCACCACATCGGCTTCATCGGTGGTGTCCAGTCCGAGCTGATCAAGAAGTTCGAGGCCGGTTACAAGGCGGGCGCCAAGTTCGCCGACCCGAACATCCAGGTCGAGACCACCTACCTGACCACGCCGCCGGACTTCACCGGCTTCAGCGCGCCCGACAAGGGCAAGGAAGCCGCGCAGGGTCAGCTCGACAAGGGCGCGGACGTCATCTACTCCGCCGCCGGCTCCTCCGGCGCCGGTGCCATCGAGGCCGTCGCCAACGCGGGCAAGTACGCCATCGGCGTCGACTCCGACCAGGCCGCCCAGCCGGCCCTGTCGAAGTTCAAGAACAGCATCCTGACCTCGATGGTCAAGAACGTCGACACCGCGGTGTACTCGTACATCGACTCGGTCAAGAAGGGCACGCCGTTCACCGGCATCAAGCTCTTCGACCTGAAGGCCAACGGTGTCTCGCTCGCCACCACCGGCGGCAAGATCGACGACATCCAGGACAAGCTGAAGGCCGCCGCCGACTCCATCACCAGCGGTGCCACCACCATCCCGACCGCGCCGGCCCAGTAAGGCCCGCGCGTCTCGGACGCGACCTGCGCCCGCCGCCTGCCCGGCCGGGCGATGATCGAGACAGTTCACGGGAGGGGCCCGGAAGGGTGCGCTCAACGCGTACCCCCGGGCCCCGTTCCGTCTCCCCGTTTCCCCCCTTGGCCCTCCGAGCGCAACGACGCGCCTCCAGACCACCAGGAGACCGCCATCACCGCATCAGACCCCGTCCCCCTGCGCAAGGACGGCACCCCCAGCGCGGGGACGGCGACACCGGCCGTCGAACTGCGCGGCATCACCAAGCGCTTCCCCGGAGTCGTGGCCAACCACGACATCAACCTCACCGTCCGCACCGGCACCGTGCACGCCCTGATGGGCGAGAACGGCGCCGGCAAGTCGACGCTGATGAAGATCCTCTACGGCATGCAGAAGCCGGACGAGGGCACCATCGCGATCAACGGCGAGGTGTGCGAGTTCAACACCCCGGGCGACGCCATCGCCCGCGGCATCGGCATGGTGCACCAGCACTTCATGCTCGCCGACAACCTCACCGTGCTGGAGAACGTCGTCCTCGGCGGCGAGAAGCTCCACGGCATCGGGGCCAAGGCGAAGGCGAAGATCAAGGAGATCTCCGACCAGTACGGCCTGGGCGTGCGCCCGGACGTGTTGGTCGAGGACCTCGGCGTCGCCGACCGCCAGCGCGTCGAGATCCTCAAGGTGCTGTACCGCGGCGCCAAGATCCTGATCCTCGACGAGCCCACGGCCGTGCTCGTCCCGCAGGAGGTCGACGCGCTGTTCGACAACCTGCGCGACCTCAAGGCCGAGGGCGTCACCGTCATCTTCATCTCGCACAAGCTGCACGAGGTGCTCGCGGTGGCCGACGCGATCAGCGTCATCCGGCGCGGCACCACGGTCGGCGACGCCGACCCGAAGGCCGTCACCGCGCGCCAGCTGGCCGAGCTGATGGTCGGCGCCGAGCTGCCCTCCCCGGAGAGCCGCGAGTCGACCGTCACCACCGCCGAGATGCTCGACGTCAAGGACCTGCGGATCGCCAAGACCGACTCCGAGGGCATCGAGCGCGTCGTCCTGGACGACATCTCGCTGCGGATCCACAAGGGCGAGATCCTCGGCATCGCCGGGGTCGAGGGCAACGGCCAGGCCGAACTGGTCGAGGCCATCATGGGCATGCTGCCGCTGGACGGCGGCACCGTCGTCCTGGACGGCAAGGACCTCTCCGGCACCCTGACCCGGGCCCGCCGCGAGGCCGGCATCGGCTACATCCCCGAGGACCGCCACAAGCACGGCCTGCTGCTGGAGGCCCCGCTCTGGGAGAACCGGATCCTCGGCCACGTCACCGAGGCGCCCAACTCCAGCGGTGTGCTGCTCAAGCCGGCCGCCGCCCGCGAGGACACCTGGCGGATCGTCGAGCAGTACGACGTCCGCACCCCCGGCATCGAGGTCACCGCGGCCTCGCTCTCCGGCGGCAACCAGCAGAAGCTGATCATCGGCCGCGAGATGAGCCACCAGCCCAAGCTGCTGATCGCCGCCCACCCGACCCGCGGGGTGGACGTCGGTGCGCAGGCGCAGATCTGGGAGCACATCCGGACCGCCCAGCGCGAGGGCCTGGCCGTCCTGCTGATCTCGGCCGACCTGGACGAGCTGATCGGTCTCTCCGACACCATCCGGGTCATCTACCGCGGCCGCCTGGTCGCCGACGCCGACCCGGCCACCGTCACCGCCGAGGACCTCGGCACCGCGATGACCGGTGCCGCCGCCGGCCACCTGGAGTCCGCTCCGGAGGACGTCGCCGAGGCACAGGCGATCGCCGCCGAGGGCACCGAGGCCGAGGCCGAGCACCCGCACACCGACACCGCCGACGACCCGCAGGCGGGGGAGTAACCCATGACCAGTCCCAACCCCGCCGCCAAGCGCAGCCTGGCGCAGCGGATCAGCGGTGAGCGGATCGTGCTCGCCCTGGCGGCGCCCGTGCTCGCCGTCCTGCTCTCGGTCGCGATCTGTTCCGTCCTGCTGGCGACCTCGGGCAAGAACCCGTTCGACGCGTGGAACGTGATGCTCACGTTCGCCAGCAAGTCGGACGGCCAGGTGAACATCCTCAACCGGACCACCACCTACTACCTGGCCGCCGCGGCCGCCGCGTTCGGGTTCCGGATGAACCTGTTCAACATCGGCGTCGAGGGCCAGTACAAGGTCGCGGCGCTGTTCGCGGCCTACATCGGCGCCCAGGTCGACCTGCCGTCGTTCATCCAGATCCCGCTGCTGCTGGTCACCGCCATGCTGGTCGGCGGTCTGTACGCGAGCATCGCCGGTCTGCTGAAGGTCTTCCGCGGTGTCAGTGAGGTCATCTCGACCATCATGCTGAACTCGATCGCGCTCGCGATCATCGGCCTGCTGCTCGTCCCCGGCGTCTTCGCCCCGAAGGTCAGCGGCACCAGCAACTCGATCCAGACCAACCCGGTCTCGCAGTCCAGCCACTTCTTCAGCCTCGACACGGCGGGTGGCCCGCTCTGGGGCTTCATCTTCGTCGCCGTCCTGGTCGGCGTGGTCTTCCAGTTCGTGCTGACCCGCACCCGGTTCGGCTTCGACCTGCGCGCCACCGGCCGCTCGGAGTCCGCCGCGACGGCCTCCGGCGTGAACGTCAAGAAGATGGTGATCATCTCGATGGCGGTCTCCGGCGCGATCGCCGGTCTGATCGGTCTGCCCGAGCTGCTGCAGAACTCGTACTACTTCGGCCAGACCTTCCAGCAGAACCTGGGCTTCCTGGGCATCTCGATCGCCCTGCTCGGCCGCAACAGCCCGATCGGCATGGCCTTCGCGGCGCTGCTGTTCGCCTTCCTGGACGTCACCGGTTCGGTGCTGCCGCTGCAGGGCGGCTTCCCGTTCGAGATCGTCACGGTCATGCAGGGCACCATCGTCATCTGCGTCGTCGTGGCGTACGAGCTCGTGCGCCGGTACGGCCTGAAGCGCCAGCAGCAGAAGGTCGGCGCGCAGCTCGCCGCCCAGCTCGCGGCCACTGAGAAGAAGGAGGTGTCGGCATGAGTACGGCCACCGCCGCTCGTCCGAAGGCGCCGGGCGCGCCCGCGAAGAAGCGCAAGCTGTCCTGGCCGGTCGTCCTGCTCCTGATCGCGGGCGCCCTGGTCCTGTTCTCCGCCGTGGGCATGGCCACCGGCAACCACTCGCTGACCTCCTCCGGGCAGATCACCGCCGCGCTCAGCGCCGCCGTTCCGATCGGCATGGCCGGTCTGGGCGGTCTCTGGTCCGAGCGGGCCGGCGTGGTCAACATCGGCCTCGAAGGCATGATGGTCGCCGGCACCTTCTGCGGTGCCTGGGCGGGCTACCTGGTCAACCCGTGGGTCGGTCTGCTGGCCGGCATGGCCGGCGGTGCGCTCGGCGGTCTGCTGCACGCGATCATCACCGTCACCTTCGGCGTCGACCACATCGTCTCCGGCGTCGGCATCAACCTGCTGATCCCCGGCATCTGCGCGTACGTCAACCGGATCTACTACAAGGACTACATCTCGGCCGGTGCCGGCCAGAACCAGTCCCCGCCGGCGGACCCGCTGCCGTACATCACCGTGCCGGGGCTGTCCTCGGGCCTGAAGAGCATCGAGAACCACCACTGGTTCCTGGTCTCCGACATCGCGGGCGTGCTCGGCGGCCTGGTGACCAACCTGTCGGTGGTCGTGGTGCTGGCCGCCGCGCTGATCGTGGCCAGCTACTTCCTGCTCTGGCGCACGGTGTTCGGCCTGCGGCTGCGCTCCTGCGGTGAGAACCCGACCGCCGCCGAGTCGCTGGGCGTCAACGTCTACAAGTACAAGTACCTGGCGGTCATCGCCTCGGGCGCCTTCGCGGGCCTCGGCGGTGCGTACCTCTCGCTGGTCGCCGCGCACTTCTACAAGGACGGCCAGACCCTGGGCCGCGGCTTCATCGGCCTCGCGGCGATGATCTTCGGCAACTGGATGCCCGGTGGCCTCGCCGTCGGCGCCGGCCTGTTCGGCTTCACCGACAGCCTCCAGCTGCGGGACCCGGAGTCGGTGCACGTGCTGATCCTGATCATCGCGATCGCGATGGCGCTGCTCGCCCTGTGGCAGCTGTACCGTCGCAAGTTCACCGCGACGGTGATCTCCTTCGTGGTGGCCGGCGGTCTGGGCGCCTGGTACGCGCTGACCGACCAGGTGCAGCGTCCGCTGATCGTCGCCACGCCGTACCTGATCACCCTGGTGGTGCTCGCGCTGGCCTCGCAGCGACTGCGGATGCCCAAGGCCGACGGCCAGATCTACCGCAAGGGCCAGGGCAAATGACGGCCTCCGCGGGCTCGGCGGCCTCCGCGATCGACTGGGAGCGGCTGCGCGCGGCGGCACGCGAGGCGATGGGCCACGCGTACGCCCCGTACAGCAGGTTCCCGGTCGGAGCGGCGGCGCTGGTGGACGACGGCCGGCTGGTCAGCGGCTGCAACGTGGAGAACGCCTCGTACGGGCTCGGGCTGTGCGCCGAGTGCGGGCTGGTGTCCGCGCTGCACGCCTCCGGCGGCGGCCGGCTGGTCGCCTTCACCTGCGTCGACGGCGCGGGCGAGCTGCTGATGCCGTGCGGGCGCTGCCGCCAGCTGCTGTACGAGCACGGAGGGCCCGGGCTGCTGGTCGACCTGGCCTCCGGCGTGAAGCCGATGAGCGAGGTCCTGCCCGAGGCGTTCGGGCCGGAGCGGCTCTAGCATCTGCTTTTGTTACGCGCGTAGAGTGTCGCGAGTGGGCCGGAACCCGGTCATCTCGCGGCACTCTACGCTTTTTGACGCATCTGAAACCCCTCTTGGAGCACGCATGGACGCCATCTCCGTCATCAGGACCAAGCGCGACCGCGGAGAGCTGAGCGACGCTCAGATCGACTGGGTCATCGACGCCTACACCCGCGGCGAGGTCGCCGACGAGCAGATGTCCGCGCTGGCCATGGCGATCCTGCTGAACGGCATGAAGCCGCACGAGATCAGCCGCTGGACCGACGCCATGATCCGCTCCGGCGTCCGGATGGACTTCTCCTCGCTGCCGCTGCCCACCAGCGACAAGCACTCCACCGGTGGCGTCGGCGACAAGATCACCCTCCCGCTCGCCCCGCTGGTCGCCGCCTGCGGTGCCGCCGTCCCGCAGCTGTCCGGCCGCGGTCTCGGCCACACCGGCGGCACCCTGGACAAGCTGGAGTCCATTCCCGGCTGGCGCGCCCTGCTCTCCAACGACGAGATGATGGACGTCCTGCGCGACGCCGGCGCCGTCATCTGCGCGGCCGGCGACGGCCTCGCCCCCGCCGACAAGAAGCTGTACGCGCTGCGCGACGTCACCGGCACCGTCGAGGCCATCCCGCTGATCGCCTCCTCGATCATGTCGAAGAAGATCGCCGAGGGCACCGGCGCGCTGGTGCTCGACGTCAAGGTCGGCTCCGGCGCCTTCATGAAGAACCTGGACGACGCCCGCGAACTCGCCCGCACCATGGTCGGCCTGGGCACCACCGCCGGGGTCAACACCGTCGCCCTGCTCACCGACATGTCCACCCCGCTCGGCCTCACCGCGGGCAACGCGCTGGAGGTCCGCGAGTCCGTCGAGGTGCTGGCCGGCGGCGGCCCGGCCGACGTCGTCGAGCTCACCCTCGCGCTGGCCCGCGAGATGCTCGCCGCGGCCGGCGTGCACGGCAAGGACCCGGCCGACGCCCTGCGCGACGGCTCCGCGATGGACCACTGGCGCCGCATGATCGCCGCCCAGGGCGGCGACGTCGACGCCCCGCTCCCGGTCGCCCGCGAGCAGCACGTCATCCCCGCGCCCGCCTCCGGCGTGCTCACCGAGCTGGACGCCTACGCGATCGGCGTCTGCGCCTGGCGCCTGGGCGCCGGCCGCGCCCGCAAGGAGGACCCGGTCCAGGCCGGCGCCGGCGTCGAGATGCACGCCAAGCCCGGTGACGCCGTCGTGGCCGGCCAGCCCCTGCTGACCCTCCACACCGACACCCCGGAGCGCTACGACTACGCCATCGAGGCCCTGAAGGACGGCATCACGGTCGCCCCCGAGGGCACGGCGTTCACTCCGAACCCGATCGTTCTCGACCGCATCGCGTAGTCATCCGATTGCTCCATGTGCGGCAGCGTGGTTTGCGCTGCCGCACATGGGAGTTGACCGAGCCGGCACCGTGTCCACCTTGCTGCTGTTGGCGCGGTTGGCGGGCGCGCTGGAGTCGTCGCTTCACATCCACGTCGCGCCCGAGGTGGAGCCCACCATCCGCTTCCGTGCGCCGCCTGTCCGAGGCGACGAGGAGGAGTCCGTACCCGGCGGTCGGGTACGGACTCCTTTCGCGTACTCAGGCGTACGTGAGCAGACCGCTGGTGTCGAGGGTCCAGGGGCCGACGGTGATCTTGTCGCCGAAGACGAACTTCTCCCGGGACTCGTAGCCCAGTTCGGAGTGCACGATGCCGGTGCCTGTGCGGGGATCGACGATCAGGTAGAACGGGATGCCCATCGCCGCGTAGTCGTGGACCTTGTTGTGGTAGTCGTTCTCGGGGTTGGAGTGGGAGACGATCTCCACCACGAGCAGTACCTCGTGCGGGAGCACCGCTCGCTGCTCGCCCTCCAGGGTCGCCTCGGGGAAGACCATCAGGTCCGGGTTTCGCAGCTGACCGAGGCCGGCATCCTGCAAGTCCGCGCCGTGGTAAGCGATGTGGCCCGGGTGAGTGGTCGGCAGTTGGGCGTTGAGCTGTCGGGCGATGCGCAGCACGGCGAGCTCGTGGCGCTTCACCGGCGACATCATCATGACGATCTGACCGTTGGCGATCTCGATCTTCCCTATCCCGGGCACCTTCGGCAGCTGATCCGCGATCTCAAGCAGCCTGGTGTACACAGCGGGATCGATGCTCATGTCCCTGAGTCTATCGGCGCCCACTGTCAAGCGTCCGCGACCGCTCGCCTCGTGGTATGCGCCTGGTGGGTGGCGTAGAGGGTGACGGCGGCGGCGAGGGTCATGGCGGTGAGGCCGACGGTGGCGGCGCCGGGCCAGCCGGTGGCGTGGTAGGCGTCGGCGCCGAGGGTGCCGCCGAGGCTGTTGCCGAGGTAGTAGGCGATCAGGTAGAGGGCGGAGGCCTGGGCGCGGCCCTCGGTGGCGGTGCGGCTGACGGCGGAGGAGGCGGTGGCGTGGCCGGCGAAGAAGCCGGCGGTGATCAGCACCAGGCCGAGCAGCGCGCAGACCAGGGAGTCGGCGAGCGAGAGCAGCAGGCCGGCGGCGGTGACGCCGATGGCGACGTAGAGGGCGCCGCGGCGGCCGAGCCGGCCGGAGAGGCGGCCGGCCGCGGCGGAGGTGCCGGTGCCGACCAGGTAGACCACGAAGATCGAGGCGGCGATCGACTCCGGCAGGTGGAAGGGCGCGGCGATCAGCCGGTAGCCGACGGTGTTGTAGACCGCGCCGAACACCGCCATGAACAGCATCGCGAGCGCGTACAGCCGCACCAGCAGCGGGTTGCGCAGGTGCCGGCCGACGGTGCGGGCGAGGGCGCGGGCGTCCACCGGGGCCGGGGTGAAGTGCCGGGCGGCGGGGACCAGCAGCCGGAAGGCGAGTGCGGCGAGCAGCGCGAGGGCGGCGGAGGCGGCCAGGCCCCAGCGCCAGCCGAGGGCGGCGGCGGTCCAGCCGGAGACGAGCCGGCCGCCCATGCCGCCGATGCTGTTGCCGGCCACGTACAGGCCCATCGCGGAGGCCAGCGCGCTGGGGTGGACCTCTTCGGCGAGGTAGGCCATCGCGGTGGCGGGGAGTCCGGCGAGGGCGACGCCCTGGAGGACGCGCAGCGCCACCAGGGTGGTCAGGCCGGGGGCGAAGGGCAGGGCGGCGGCGAGGGCGGAGGCGGCGAGGACGGAGGCCGTCATCACCGCGGTGCGGCCGTACTTGTCGGAGAGCGCGCTGGCGGGGAGCAGCCCGAGGGCGAGGCCGAGGGTGGCGGCGGAGGCCGTCCAGCTGGCCTGGCCGGGGGTGAGGTCGAGGTCGGCCGAGAGGACCGGCAGCAGGCCCTGGGTGGAGTAGAGCAGGACGAAGGTGGCGACCCCGGCGGCGAACAGGGCGAGGTTGGCGCGGCGGAAGCCGGGCCGGCCGGGGCGGTGGCGGTCGTCCTGGTCGAGGGTGTGCGCGGTCGAGGCATCCGGGGCGGGCACGGATGCCCTGG
The DNA here is from genome assembly GCF_042724935.1 of Kitasatospora sp. NPDC127060. Lineage (NCBI taxonomy): Bacteria > Bacillati > Actinomycetota > Actinomycetes > Kitasatosporales > Streptomycetaceae > Kitasatospora > Kitasatospora sp. NPDC127060. The sequence continues at coordinate 26,776 of NZ_JBHXEG010000049.1, read as the reverse complement.
TATCGGAGGGCTGCATGGCATCGACGGTAGGCCCGGCGCGCTTGATGCGTCCAATGCATGAAGAGTGGATGATCGATGCACTGACGTATGAGTCGAGGTGGGACGGGATGACCGTGGCGGATCTGCCGGACGGAGCCGAGCAGCGTTACCGGGCAGCCGAGTTGGGGCCGGAGGCGCCGGCCGTCCGGCTGGCGCCCAGGCTGGCGCAGTTCGCCGCGGTGGCCCGGCTGGAGCACGTGACCCAGGCGGCGGCGCTGCTCGGGGTGCCGCAGCCGACGCTGTCGCGCGCGGTGGCCCGGCTGGAGGAGGAGCTGGGGGTGGACCTGCTGGCCCGTCAGGGCCGGACGGTCCGGCTGACCAGGGCGGGCCGACTGCTGCTGGCCTCGGTGGAGCGGGCGTTGGCGGAGCTGGAGCGCGGCGCGGAGGCGGCCCGGGCGGAGGCGGATCCGGCGGTGGGGCGGGTGGCCTTCGGCTTCCTGCACACGATGGGTCCGGACGCCGTACCGGCGCTGCTGCGCGGCTTCCGGGCGGCGCACCCGCAGGTGCGGTTCCAGCTGGTGCAGGACTACGGCATGGCGATGCTGGAGCGGCTGCGGGCGGGCGAGCTGGACCTCTGCCTGGTCGCGCCGCTGCCGGACGACCCGGCCTTCGCGGCCCGTCCGCTGGACGAGCAGCGGCTGCACCTGGCCGTGCCGGCCGACCACCGGCTGGCCGGGCGGCGGCGGATCCGGCTGGCGGAGGTGGCCGAGGAGCCCTTCGTCGGGCTGGAGGACGGGTACGGGCTGCGCATGATCACGGACGGCTTCTGCGCGCAGGCCGGGTTCGTGCCCCGGCTGGCCTTCGAGGGGGAGGAGACCGAGACCCTGCGCGGGCTGGTGGCGGCCGGGCTGGGGGTGGCGCTGCTGCCGCCGGCGCTGGTGCCGCGGCCCGGGGTGGTGGAGCTGGAGGTGACGGCACCGCGGACCCGCCGGGCGATCGGGCTGGCCTGGGCGGCGGGGCGGCCGCTGACGCCGCCGGTGGCGGCGTTCCGGGACTTCGTGCTGTCCCGGCGGGGGCGTCTGCTGCACCACGACTGAGGCCTTGGCCCCACCCTCGGCTCCTTTGGCGGATCCTATGGACCGGGCGGTGGAATTCCAGGTTCGGTTTGGACCATTCGGTGCTGTTACCGGTGGTCGGTCTACGCGCGTAGGGGCTATATTTCCGCAATGGAGAAGCAGATCCCCGTCACCACCGCGGGCACCGGCCCGCGCATTCCCACCCGCGACCAGATCCGCCGCGCGCCGAAGGTCCTGCTGCACGATCACCTCGACGGCGGGCTGCGCCCGGAGACCATCGTCGAGCTCGCCGCCGCGACCGGCTACCAGGGTCTCCCGACCACCGACGCCAAGGAGCTCGGCGAGTGGTTCCGCGAGGCCGCCGACTCCGGCTCGCTGGTCCGCTACCTGGAGACCTTCGCGCACACCTGCGCCGTCATGCAGACCCGCGAGTCCCTGATCAAGGTCGCCGCCGACTGCGCCGAGGACCTGGCCGCCGACGGCGTGGTGTACGCCGAGGTCCGCTTCGCCCCCGAGCAGCACCTGGAGGGCGGCCTGTCCCTGGACGAGGTCGTCGAGGCCGTCCAGGAGGGCTTCCGCCTCGGTGAGGCCAACGCCCGCGCGGCCGGCCACCGGATCCGGGTCGGCACCCTGATCACCGCGATGCGGCACGCCGCCCGCTCGCAGGAGATCGCCGAGCTGGCGAACCGCCACCGCGACCGGGGCGTCGTCGGCTTCGACATCGCGGGCGCCGAGGCCGGCTACCCCCCCACCCGCCACCAGGCCGCCTTCGACTACCTCAAGGGCGAGAACAACCACTTCACCATCCACGCGGGCGAGGCCTTCGGCCTGCCGTCGATCTGGGAGGCCCTGCAGTGCTGCGGCGCCGACCGGCTCGGCCACGGCGTGCGGATCGTCGACGACATCACGGTGAACGAGGACGGCAGCGTCGAGCTGGGCCGGCTGGCCGCGTACGTGCGCGACAAGCGCATCCCGCTGGAGATGTGCCCGACCTCCAACCTCCAGACGGCGGCGGCCACTTCGTACGCCGAGCACCCGATCGGGCTGCTCAGCCGGCTGAAGTTCCGGGTCACCGTGAACACCGACAACCGGCTGATGAGCGGCACCAGCATGAGCCAGGAGTTCGGCCACCTGGTGGACGCCTTCGGCTACACGCTGGGCGACATGGAGTGGTTCACGGTGAACGCGATGAAGTCCGCGTTCCTGCCCTTCGACGAGCGACTGGCGATGATCAGCGACGTGATCAAGCCGGGCTACGCCGAGCTCAAGGCGGAGTGGCTGTTCAGCGCGGGCGCCGGCGGCCGCTGAGTCCGGGCGGCCCCTGCGGTCGGATGAACGCGGCTTCCGGGCAAGGAAGTTGGCGTTCATCCGACTACTCACTCGGGTGAGTGAACGCCCTTTGGATCTCGCGAGCCCCTGTCACTACGGTGTGCCAGTCATTGCTGACAGGCCGGGGCGACGGTCGCCCGTACGCCGCCCCGCGCGATGTCGGCCACCGACGAGGACTCAAGGGGACGAACCATGAAGCAGGCTCTCAAGGCCGCCGGCACCGCGGCGCTCGGCATCGCCATCGCGGCGGTCGGCGCCGGCACCGCCTCCGCGGCGCCCGGCCAGGCGGCCGGCGGCCTCGGGCTGCCCACCGGCGCGGTGACGAACCCCGCGGTGACCGGTGCGGTCACCGACACCGCCGCCAAGCTGCCCGGCGGCGACAAGGTCGCCGGCACCCTCGGCACCCTGGCGCCGACCGCCGGTCAGGCCGCCCCCGCGCCCGCCGCCGACGCCCCGATCGCCGGCGTCACCCAGCAGCGGGCCGGCGCCCTCCCCGGCGTCCCCGGCCTGGACAAGACCCCGGTCGGCGGACTGGCCGGCGCCCTGCCCGGCCTGCCGCTGGGCTGATCCGACCCGCACCGCACGACGACGGGCCGCCCGCCCCCGGAGGAAACCCCGGGAGCGGGCGGCCCGTCGCCGTGCCCGCCCGTACGGCCTCACGGCTCCTGGGGGAGCAGCACCCAGAGCGCGAGGTAGACCAGGAACTGCGGGCCGGGCAGCAGGCAGGAGAGCAGGAAGATCAGGCGGACGGTCCACGGGGTGAGGCCGAAGCGCTCGGCGATCCCGGCGCAGACGCCGGCGATGACGCGGTTGTGGCGGGGGCGGGCGAGACGCGCGCTCATGGGGACTCCTTGGGCCGGTGGCCCGGCCGGGCGGTCCGGCGGGCGTACTTCCATGCTCCGCCGTCGCGGGCCCGAAAACCTCCGCCCACCAGGCGATCCCCGACCCCGTCGGCTCACCGGGAAGGCGGAGACCCGAGTCGGGGTCCCCTCAGGGATGCCCCGGAGGGTGCGAATGCGGAAAACCCGTTCGCGAACCGGTCCCACCAAGGGGATATGATCTCGCGGTCGCTGATGGTGGGGGGCATTCCGGCGGCGCCTTCACGGCCTCAATAGGCCCCTCACGCCTGCGATTTCGCACTTCTATCGGGCTATGTCCGAATTCTCTCCGTGAGGTTCCATTGCGCAATCAGCCCCGCAGACTCCTCGCCGCCGCCGCCGCTGCGGCCCTGGTCTCCGGCGCCGCCCTGGCCTCGGCCCCGGCCGCCCTCGCGGCCCCGACGTCGGGCCCGACGTCGGGCCCCACGGCTCCCGCCCCGCAGGGCCAGGCCTCGCCGGTCGTGGTCACCACCAGCGGCTTCCCCGCCAGCGTGACGGCCGGCAGCACGGTCGAGTTCAGCTCGACCCTCAAGAACACCGCCGACCACCAGATGGACGTCATGACGGACTTCGTCATCGCGACCATCGGCACCGGCGTCAAGGAGACCCAGCTCAAGCTGCAGGTCCAGAAGCCCGGCAGTACGCAGTGGCAGGACGCCAAGCTCCGTCCGGGTTCGAACACCGGCGCCTGGTGGGAGCTCGATCCCTTCGCCACCGAGCTGCACCTGCCGGCCGGCGGCTCGGCCACCTACCAGCTGCGTCTGACCTTCGCCGCCGACGCTCCGGGCGGTCAGGCCACCGGCAGCCTCAACGCGATGGTCACGGACCCGACCCTGCCCCCGGAGCAGCGGCTCAGCCAGGCCTGGGGCCGCACACCGTACTTCACCATCGTCGGAGCCGGTGGCCCGACCACCCCGGCCCGGGCGGGACTGCCGGACGTGAAGGTCGAGAACGTGCCCGCCTCCTTCACCGCCGGGGGCGAGGCGAAGCCGTTCAAGGTGGTGTACACCAACCACACCGGCAAGGACCTCCGGATCGTCCCGGCGGTCATCCTCCAGAACGAGAACGCCTTCCTCCCCGCAGTGGTCAAGCTGGAGTTCCAGACGCAGCAGGGCCAGTGGCTCGCCGGCACGCCGGCGCCGCTCGGGGACCTCGCCAGCACCCAGCTGGGGGTGGACCTTCGCAGCGGCAGCAAGGACGCCGACGTCATCCCGCTGCCCGACGGCGCGAGCCGCACGGTCAACCTGCGGCTCGCCTGGACCAAGGACGCGCCGGTGGGCGGCGGGTCGGTCTTCGCCAACGGGTACAGCCTGCCCGGCCCGGGGGAGCAGGACAACGGCGTCTCCAGCCCCACGGTGGGCTTCAGGGTCGAGGCCGCCGCCGGCTCCACCGGCACCCCGGCTCCGACCTCGCCGGCCACCACCCCGGTCACCACCGACCCGGCCACCACCGACCCGTCCACCGCCGCCGCCGTCCCGGCCGCGCAGGTGACCACCGGCGCGCCGAGCCCGGCCGCCGGCACCACCGGGCAGACCGGCGACGCGGCGCCCGCCGCCGCGGCCCCGCCCGCCGCCACCGAGACCCAGCTGGCCTCCACCGGCGGCGGCTCCTCGGCCGCCCCGATGGCGATCACCGGCGCGACCGCCATAGCCCTCGGCATCGGCACCCTGGTCGTGGCGCGCCGCCGCAAGGGAGCCCAGGGCGCCGGGAACTGACCCCGGACAGCACGAGGCCCGTCCGTCCCCGCTCGAAGGTGGGGGACGGACGGGCCTTCCGGTGTTCCGGGGCTCAGCCGGCCGGCTGCTGCGGCGGCTGTGGCTGGGCGGGCTGGGCGTACGGGTTGTCCGCCACCGGCTGGGCGGGCGCGCCCGGCTGGTACGGCACCGCACCCTGCGGCGGCACCGGCTGGGCGGGCTGTGCGGGCAGACCGGGCTGGGCGGGCTGACCCGGCTGGTCGGACTGCGGCGCGTTCGGGTTGAACCCGGCGGCGTTGGGGTTGTAGGCCGCGTTGGGGTTGTACGGCGCGTTCGGGTTGAACGCCCCGGCCGGCGGGGTCGGCTGGTTCTTCGCGTTGCTGCGCTCGACGACCGCCTTCACGGTGGCGACGATCATCGCGACCGGCAGGATCAGCGCCTGGAAGAAGATCCGGTAGGTGCCGCCCTCGAAGACGAACGCGAGGTAGTAGGCGTAGCCGATGAACGCGACGCCGACCACGCCGTTGAGGATGCGCAGGCCGACCTTCAGCCCGGCGAGCGGCAGCACGCCGAGGACCACCATGATGAGGCCGCTGAGCGCCAGCAGGACGACGTACCAGGAGAAAAGGGGCTCGGCGCTGAAGTCGAGATTGTTCAAGGGGGTTTCCTGTGGGAGGAGAAAAAACGACGGGAACCGTCCGGGACGAAAGCGCACAGTACTGGAGGCGACCGACATCCGTCCTCGCCTTTTCATCACGGTGTCGTTGCGCTGTGTCGGCGCCGCGCCGGAGCGGTAATTGACGAGGTGGAAAATGACTGGCTATGAGGTGCTGCGGGTCTTTTGCGGACCGGACGGGTGGCACGGGAACGAGCTCGGCGTGGTGCGCGACGGCGCCGCCCTGCCGGAGCGGGCGGACCGGCAGGCCCTCGCCCGGGAACTCGGTTTCAGCGAGACGGTGTTCGTCGACGACCCGGAGCGCGGGGAGATCGACATCTACACCCCGAGCGTGCGCCTGCCCTTCGCCGGCCACCCGTGCGTGGGTGCCGCCTGGCTGCTCGGCGCGGACCGGCTGGTCACCGCGGCCGGGACGGTGGCGGTGCGGCGCGAGGACGGGCTGACCCTGATCGGCGCCCGGCCCGAGTGGGCCCCGGGCCGGACCTTGCGGCAGTACGGTTCGGCGGCCGAGGTGGAGGCCTTGGAGGTGCCGCCGCCGGGGGAGTGGATCTACGCCTGGGCCTGGCAGGACGAGGCGGCCGGTACGGTCCGGGCGCGGGCCTTCCCGGGCCGGGGCGACGGGATCGACGAGGACGAGGCGACCGGCGCGGCGGCCCTGCTGTTGGCCGCGCGGCTCGGACGGGCGCTGACCGTCACCCAGGGCCGGGGTTCGCAGCTGCTGGCCGGCCCGCGTCCGGACGGGCTGGTCGAGGTCGGCGGCCGGGTGGTGCCGGTGGCGGGTCAGCGGCCGGGCGGGGTCGGTTCCGCGTAGGCGCGCGGACGGGCCGTAGGCGCCACCGTCACCGTCGGGGTGACGGTGGCGGCCACCGCCGGGACGGTCAGGACGGCGATCCGCGGGCTCCGGGGCTCGGCGCGGTGGTCCCGCAGCAGTCGGCGCAGGGCGGGGACGAGGGCGAGGTGGGTGGCCACCACGCCGAGCACGGCGAACAGTATGTGGTCCACGTTGAGCACGTGTCCGGGTGTCCAGGAGGAGAGGAACTCCAGGCCGGTCGCCAGCAGCGCGGAGACGCCGGTGGTGCGCAGGAAGGACGGCAGCCAGGGAGCCCGGAGCCGGCCGCCGGCCAGCGGGAGCAGCAGGCCGAGCGGGGCGAGCAGCAGGAACTCGCCGACCACCTGCCAGGGGGTGGAGGAGCGGAGCGAGGCCAGCGGCGTCAGGTTGGCGTCGTACACCCAGGCCACCGGCAGCGGTCTGAGCACCAGCCACAGCACCAGCGTCAAGTGGAGGGCCAGGCCCGCCAGTCCGGCCAGCCGGAAGGGACGGTGGACGCCCGCCGCCGGCCTGGTCTGGGTCCGTGCGCCGGAACGCTCGTCGCGTGTCCTGGTGCCATCTCGCTGCACGGGGGGAAGGACGTGGGCCGGTGGCGCGGCGGTTCCCCACCGGGCGTGAACATTCCGGACCACGCCCCCGTTCCCTCTCGCCCCACCGGCCCGGACCCGTCCCAGCGGCCCGGGTCCGCCCCACCGGCCCGGACCCGTCTCAGCGGCAGGGCGAGGGCGTCGGCACCGCGCTGAACGCGTTGTTCGGCGGTGGCGAGCCCGGCGCCACCGGCGTGGGCGAGGGGCTCGGGCTCGCGGCGGTCTTGGCCGCGCCGCGGGCCGGGGTGACGGCCGGGGCCGGTCCGGGCGGGGTGACCAGCGCGGTCGGTATGTGCGGGGTGCTCGGGCAGGCCGTCCGGCTGGCGGGCGCGCCGGCGTCGACCGGTACGGCGGTCGGCCGGATGCCGCAGCCGGAGGCCAGTGCGAGCAGCAGCAGTACGCCGGCGGTGCGGCGCAGGGTGGTGCGGGTGGGGGAGGTCACGTGGCGTCCTTGTGCTCGTCGTCGCGGGCCGGGCCGTGCTCGGCCCCGCCCGCGGACGGCGGCGGCGGTGGGGTCAGCGGCAGGGTCAGGGTGAACACCGCGCCGACCTCCCCGTTCGCCGCCGTGATCGTCCCCCCGTGGATCTGGGCGTTGGCCATCGCGATGGACAGCCCCAGGCCGCTGCCTTCGGAGCGGGCCCGCCCGCGGTCGGCCTTGTAGAAGCGGTCGAAGACGTGCGGCAGGACGTCCTCGGGGATGCCGGGGCCGCTGTCGGAGACCTCGATCACGACCGAGTCCTCGGTCTGCCGGACCTTGACCCGCACCGGCGAGCCGCCGTGCTTGAGGGCGTTGCCGATCAGGTTGGCGAAGACCACGTCGAGCCGGCGCGGGTCGACCACGGCCAGGATGCCGCGCGGGGCGTCCAGTTCGACCGCGTCGTACCAGGCCCGGCCGTCGATGCAGGACATGATCAGGTCGGCGACGTCCACCTCGTCGGCGACCAGCTTGGCGGTCCCGGCGTCGAAGCGGGTGACCTCCATCAGGTTCTCCACCAGGTCGGACAGCCGCCGGGTCTCGCTCACCACGAGCCGGACGGCCGGCTCGATCATCGGGTCCAGCGACTCGGCCTCGTCCTCCAGGATGTCGGTCACCGCGGTCATCGCGGTCAGCGGGGTGCGCAGCTCGTGGGACATGTCGGCGACGAACCGCCGGCTCTGCGCCTCGCGCGCGCTCAGCTCCTCGACCTGTTCGTGCAGCGATTCCGCGGCCCGGTTGAAGGTCCGTGCCAGGTCGGCGAGTTCGTCCGAGCCGTCGACCTCCAGCCGGGTGTCCAGGTGGCCCTCGCCGAGCCGCTTGGCGGCCTCGCCGAGCCGCTTGACCGGCCGCAGCACGGTCGCCGAGGCGGCCTGGGCGAGCAGGGCCGAGCCGATCAGCGCGAGCAGGGTCGCGATGGCCAGTGACCAGCCCAGGGTGTTGAGGTCGGCCCGCTCGTTCTCCAGCGACTTGAACATGTACGCCGTCGGACCGTTGGGCAGCACCTTGGTGCCGCCGATCACGAACGGTCGGCCGGCCAGGTTCTGCCGCTGCCAGTACAGGTGGTACGGGTACGGGTTGCTCTCGGTGACCTCGCGCGGCTTGGCGACGGTGGACTGCAGCGGCGCCGGGACGTCGGCCAGGGTGAACTTCGTCGGGTCGGAGGAGGCCGGGCACTCGGGGTGCGCCGGGTCGACCACGACCACGTCGTAACTCAGCCCGGAACTCGCCACATTGGCGGCCAGCGCGGCGAGGTCCGGACAACTGGCGTTCAGTGGCAGGTCGGAGACGTTGCGGCTGAGCGAGACCCGGAAGTCGTTCAGCGCGGTGCCCTGGGCGCGCTTGAGCACCGCGTCGCGGTTCAGCCAGTACGCGATGCCGGAGGCCGAGACGGCGGCGAGCAGCGCGACGGCCGCGAACACCGCGATCAGCCGCACCCGCAGGGAGCGCAGCCGCCGCCACGGGCCGGACGAGAACCGCCGGGCAGTCTGCTGATGGTCAGTCACAAGAGCCTGTCGTGATACGGGAGTTCAGGGACAAAGCGGGCAACGGGCCGGGTTCAGGCAGGCGGGTCCAGCCGGTAGCCCACGCCTCGGACGGTGCGGATCAGGGTCGGTGCGGACGGCACGTCCTCGACCTTGGCCCGCAGCCGCTGCACACAGGCGTCCACCAGGCGGGAGTCGCCGAGGTAGTCGTGCTCCCAGACCAGCCGCAGCAGCTGCTGGCGGGAGAGCGCCTGGCCGGGGCGGCGGCTGAGTTCCAGCAGCAGCCGCAGCTCGGTCGGGGTGAGCTGGAGGTCCTGGCCGTCCTTGGTGACGGTCATGGCGGCCCGGTCGATCACCACGCTGCCGTAGGCGGAGGAGTCCGAGCTCTCCCGTTCGCCGCGCCGCAGCACGGCGCGGATCCGGGCGTCCAGGACACGCGGCTGGACCGGCTTCACCACGTAGTCGTCCGCTCCGGACTCCAGACCGACCACCACGTCGATGTCGTCCGAGCGCGCGGTGAGCAGGATGATCGGCAGCTGGTCGGTGCGGCGGATCCGACGGCAGACCTCGAAACCGTCGATTCCGGGCAGCATCACGTCCAGCACGATCAGGTCGGGCCGCTGCTCCTTGAAGAGCCTCAGTCCGTCTTCGCCGGAGGCAGCGGTGGCCACACGGTGGCCCTGGCGGGTGAGGGCGAGTTCGAGGCCGGTCCGGATGGCGTCGTCGTCCTCGATCAATAGGAGGAAAGGCACGGCCCCATTTTGGCCCACCGGGAGCGTCGAATCACCCCCCGGACCGGTCACCGCCCGTATGGGAACCGGAAGGAGGGCCCCCGGCGTCCGGTACGGAGGGAGGCGGACCGGGTCGTACGGCCCGCCCCTGTGACACCCCTGTGACAGTCGGCGGACAGCGCCATCACAACCGGCGGGCAGGATTTTCCATGTCGCCGCAGGACAGCGGGCCGCAAGGGCCGGCTGGAGGGCGGCAACAGGAACCGCTCGTACCGAACCAAGGGGGCGCACGATGAACGCCATGCTTCAGACCCGGACCAACCCGGCTGTCCGCACCGCGCGTTCCTCAGCCGCCACCCACCGGACCCGGTACGAGATCAGGACCGACGAGAACTCCGGTGCCGTGACCGTACGGGGGTGCGCGCACAGCACCGGTGGAAACCCTGTCGCCCGCCGGGTGAGCGGCGGCGGCAGGACGGGGGAGCTGTACGGGATCGGCCGACTGGGGAGTGCGGTCGACTCCGCCACCACCCTCACGCTGCGGGGGATCCTCCCCGTCCGCGTCGAGGGCACGGACGCCCGGGGGGGCGACCGGGGCAACAACGGCCTGCGGACGGTCGGTTCGGGGGAACAGACCGGCCGCGAGGCCGCCGGTGCGACGCTGCTGCGGCTGAACCCCGCACCGGCCCGCACCACCGAGGCGGGACAGGGAGACGCGCAGGGGGAGCACCCGGCCGTCGCGGAGGACCACATCACGGAGTTCACCGCGTACGTGCGCGAGCGCCGCGCCTCCCTGTACGCCACGGCGTACCACCTCACCGGTGACCGCTACGAGGCCGAGGACCTGCTGCAGAGCGCGCTCTTCAGCACCTACCGCGCCTGGGGCCGGATCACCGACAAGGCGGCGGTGGGGGGCTACCTCCGCCGCACCATGACCAACCTGCACATCTCCGCCTGGCGGCGCCGCAAGGTCAACGAGTACCCGACCGAGGAGCTGCCGGAGACGGCCGGCGACACCGACGCGATGGGCGGCACCGAGCTGCGCGCCGTGCTCTGGCAGGCGCTGGCGAAGCTGCCGGAGAACCAGCGGACCATGCTGGTGCTGCGGTACTACGAGGGCAAGACCGACCCGGAGATCGCCGACGTGCTGGGGATCAGCGTCGGCACGGTCAAGAGCAGCATCTGGCGCGCGCTGCGCCGGCTGCGCGACGACGAGCACCTGAACAAGTCGGGCGACACCGCCCGGGCGTTCGGCGAGCTGGTCGCGTAGGGAGCGGGGACAGGACTCCCGTCGGGGGACGGGTAGCGGACGGTTGTGGTTCGGGGGCGCCGGCTCGGGGGAGCAGCGCCTGTGGGGAGCCGAGGCCGTTCGGAAGGCGACGGGCCCGGTGCGGGGGAGACGCACCGGGCCCGTCGTCGTTCGTCCGTTCCGGGGCGGCTCAGGCCGCCGACAGCTCCCGGGGGCCGGCCGCCGCGCGGACCCGCCGCTCGGCCTCCGCCCCGGCGCACGGGTGCGAGCCCAGCTCGACCTGCCGCTCGACGATGGCGCGCTCGGCCCGCATCAGCCGCAGACCCCGGCGCAGCAGCACCGGCAGCGACTTGCGGCCCTCGCGGACGTCCCGGCGCAGCCGGCGCCAGGCGGTGGTGAGCGCGCCGTTGCGCAGGCACAGGGCGTCGCCGAGCAGGCCCTCGGCGGCGCACTGGGCGACGATCTCGGCGGCGAAGATGCCCTCGGCGATGAACGCGCCGGCGCCGTCCAGGTCCAGGGTGCGGGTGGAGATCCGGCCGTTGTCCGGGATCGAGTACACCGGCACGTCGGTGCGCCCCCGCCCGTGGAGCGCGCGGATGGCGGCGACGGCCTGGTCGCGGTGCCAGGCGAGCGGGGAGTCCCAGTCCACGGCGCCGTCCGGCAGCCGGGGGAGGGTGGGGTCGTCCCCGTCCTTGTAGAAGTCGTCCAGCTGGAGCACCGGCAGGCCGCTGCGTTCGGCCAGCGAGGACTTCCCCGATCCGGAGGGCCCGGAGAGCAGGATCACTCGGGCGTGGGCCGTCGGCACGGGATTCATGGGGGAGTCACTCACGGGACACCAGTCTGACGCATCCCGGCCGGTTGCCGAAACCGGTCGGCTCACACCTTCTGGGAGTCGGGGTCGGCGAGGGCGACGTGGATCATCGGCAGGTAGCGGGTGTCGACCTGGAGGTACACCTGGCGGCCGCCGCCGGGCGGCTGGTAGCCGGTGGCGGCCCAGTCCTGGGAGTGCCAGGTTTCGGGCTCGGGCTCGTGGAAGGTGCCCCCGGTCGGCAGCTCGACCGGGTCGGCCCCGCGGGTGCGGAAGGTGACGGTGGCGGAGCCCGGAGTGATGCCCAACTTCCCGTTGACGTAGGCGCGTTGCCAACCGGGCCGGTCCGACCGGGCGGAACAGGGCACCCGTACGGCCTTCCCGGCGGCCAGCCGCCGGCGGACCCGGGCCACGTGCCACCTGCGGACGAAGCCGTCCGCGAACAGTGGCATCAGCTCGGCGATCAAGTCTCCCACGGCGCCCCCTCGGTGGTGTCGGTACCGGGATTCTGGTCCGGACGCATACGCACGGCGAGCGCCGAAAGTCGGCGGGGGCGGTGACGAAAGTCGACGGACCCGCGCCAGGGGGGGGAGAGGCGCGGGTCCGTCCAATGACCGTCCGGGCCCTGGGGGGGAGAGGGCACTGGGGACGGCCAGTCTGTGGAGTTGTTACTCGGTGGTGACGGAGGATCAGATCCCCATCGGGTGCCAGACCGTCTTCGTCTCCAGGAAGGAGAGTAGCCGGTTGGTACCGGGCGCATCGGTCCAGTCCCGGGCGAACGGGTCCAGCTCCGGACGGATCACTCGCTTGAGAGTATCCGCGGCGGCGGCCTCCAGGGCGGGCGCCGCGCCGGGGCCGTCGGCGGCGATGGCACCGGTGAGGTCCAGCGCGTTGACGTCCTGGTGCGAGGCCAGGGTGGGGGCGATGTCCGCGGTCTTCCCCGAGATGATGTTGACCACGCCGCCGGGGACGTCCGAGGTGGCCAGCACCTCGCCCAGGGACAGTGCGGGCAGCGGGGCGTCCGCGGCGGCCGCGACCACGACCGTGTTGCCGGTGGCGATCGCCGGGGCGATCACCGAGACCAGGCCGAGCAGCGAGTGCCCGTACCCGGCCTGCGGGGCGACGATCCCGACCACGCCGGTCGGCTCCGGGGTGGAGAGGTTGAAGTACGGCCCGGCGACCGGGTTGGCGCCGCCCGCGATCTGGGCGACCTTGTCCGTCCAGCCCGCGTACCAGACCCAGCGGTCGATCGCGGCGTCCACCAGCGCGGCGGCCTTCTTCGGGCCGATGCCCTCGGAGAGGGACACCTCGGCGGCGAACTGCTCGCGCCGGCCCTGGAGCATCTCGGCCACCCGGTACAGCACCTGGCCGCGGTTGTACGCGGTGGTGCCGGCCCAGCCCTTGACCGCCGCGCGGGCGGCCAGGACGGCGTCACGGGTGTCCTTGCGGGTGCCCAGCGGGGCGTTGGCGAGCCACTCGCCCTTCGAGTCGGTCACCTCGTACACCCGTCCGCTCTCGGAGCGCGGGAACTTCCCGCCGACGTACAGCTTGTAGGTCTTGAGGACGTCAAGACGCGTTGCGACATCAGACATCTCGGGCCTCGACATTCAGGTAGGGCTCCAGACCGTGGCGGCCACCCTCGCGGCCGTAACCCGACTCCTTGAAGCCGCCGAACGGCGAGGTCGGGTCGAACTTGTTGAAGGTGTTGGCCCAGACCACGCCGGCCTTGAGCCGGTTGGCCATCCAGAGGATGCGCGAGCCCTTCTCCGTCCAGATGCCGGCGGAGAGGCCGTACGGGGTGTTGTTGGCCTTCTGGACCGCCTCTTCGGGGGTCCGGAAGGTCAGCACCGACAGCACCGGGCCGAAGATCTCCTCCTGGGCGATCCGGTGGGCCTGGCTGACGCCGGTGAACAGGGTCGGCTTGAACCAGAAGCCGGTGCCGGGGAGTTCGCACTCCGGCGACCAGCGGTCCGCGCCCTCGGCCTCGCCGGCGTCGGTCAGCTCGGTGATCCGGGCCAGCTGGGCGGCCGAGTTGATCGCGCCGATGTCGGTGTTCTTGTCCAGCGGGTCGCCGACCCGCAGGGTGGCCATCCGGCGCTTCAGGGCGTCCAGCACCTCGTCCTGGACGGACTCCTGGACCAGCAGGCGCGAACCGGCGCAGCAGACGTGGCCCTGGTTGAAGAAGATGCCGTTGACGATGCCCTCGACCGCCTGGTCGATCGGCGCGTCGTCGAAGACGATGTTGGCGGCCTTGCCGCCCAGCTCCAGTGACAGCTTCTTGCGGCTGCCGGCGAGCTGCTTGGCGATCGCCCGGCCGACCGGGGTGGAGCCGGTAAAGGCGACCTTGTTGACGTCCGGGTGCGCGGTGAGCGCCGCGCCGGTGCGGCCGTCGCCGGTGACGATGTTGACGACGCCCTTCGGCAGACCGGCCTGGCGGCAGATCTCGGCGAAGCGCAGCGCGGTCAGCGGGGTGGTCTCGGCCGGCTTCAGGACGACCGTGTTGCCGGTCGCCAGCGCGGGCGCGATCTTCCACGCCAGCATCATCAGCGGGAAGTTCCAGGGGATGATCTGGCCGGCCACGCCCAGCGGGCGCGGGTTGGCGCCGAAGCCGGCGTAGTCCAGCTTGTCCGCCCAGCCCGCGTAGTAGAAGAACCACGCGGCGACGGTCGGGATGTCGAAGTCGCGGGTCTCGCGGATCGGCTTGCCGTTGTCCATCGACTCCAGCACGGCCAGCTCGCGGGCGCGCTCCTGGATGATCCGGGCGATCCGGAACAGGTACTTGGCGCGCTCGCTGCCCGGCAGCGCCGACCAGTCGGCGAAGGCCTTGCGGGCGGCGGCGACGGCGCGGTCCACGTCCTCGTCGGTGCCCTGGGCGAACTCGGCGAGCACCTGCTCGGTGGCCGGGTTGACCGTCTTCAGGGCCTCGCTGCCGGAGGAGTCGACGAACTCGCCGCCGATGAAGTGGCCGTACGAGGTGGCGATGTCGCCCGCGGCGGCGGGGGACTCCGGGGCCGGGGCGTAGCTGAAGAGGCCTCCGGCCGGCTTGGCCGCGGGCTCCTCGGTGTTCTTCTTCTTGGCCATGGTGATCAGTCCACCGTCACGTAGTCGGGGCCGGAGTAGCGGCCGGTGGCCAGCTTCTGGCGCTGCATCAGCAGGTCGTTGAGCAGGCTGGAGGCGCCGAAGCGGAACCAGTGCGGGGTCAGCCAGTCGTCGCCGAGCGTCTCGTTGACCATCACCAGGTACTTCATGGCGTCCTTGGTGGTCTTGATGCCACCGGCGGGCTTCACGCCGACCTGGACGCCGGTGGCGGCGCGGAAGTCGCGGACCGCCTCCAGCATCAGCAGGGTGACCGGCGGGGTCGCGTTGACGGCGACCTTGCCGGTGGAGGTCTTGATGAAGTCGGCGCCGGCCAGCATCGCCAGCCAGGAGACCCGGCGGACGTTGTCGTAGGTCTGCAGCTCGCCGGTCTCGAAGATCACCTTGAGGTGGGCGTAGCTGCCGTCGGCGCGCTTGCACGCCTCCTTGACGGCGACGATCTCGTTGTAGACGTCGAAGTAGCGGCCGGAGAGGAAGGCGCCGCGGTCGATCACCATGTCGATCTCGTCGGCGCCCGCGGCCACCGCGTCGGCGGTGTCGGCGAGCTTGACCGGGAGGGCGGCGCGGCCGGCCGGGAAGGCGGTGGCGACCGAGGCGACCTGGATGTCGGTGCCGCGCAGGGCGTCCTTCGCGGTGGCGACCATGTCCGGGTAGACACAGATGGCGGCGACGCGCGGGGTGGTCGGGTCGGTCGGGTCGGGGGTCCTGCCCTTGGCGCACAGGGCGCGCACCTTGCCGACCGTGTCCGCGCCTTCCAGCGTGGTCAGGTCGATCATGGAGATCGCCAGGTCGATGGCGTAGGCCTTCGCCGTGGTCTTGATCGAGCGGGTACCGAGGGTGGCGGCTCGCGCCTCAAGGCCGACCTGGTCGACGCCGGGCAGGCCGTGCAGGAAGCGGCGGAGCGAGGCCTCGGACGCCGCAACGTCCGCGAGGCCGCTGCCCGCAACGCCGGGGGCATTGGCTGCAACAGTGGACATAGTCACCAGACCAGCATATCTACGCGCGTAGCCGACCGCTAGAGCGCCCACCTTTCCGGCCCGCTTTCGTGGCCGGACCGATACCTGGGGCACCGCCGGCCCGCCGGTCCCGCCGGGGCCCGCCATTCGTGGCCGGACCGAGACCCGCTGGTGAGGGGTGCATGGGGCAGAATCGACGCCATGACCGAATCCGACGGCAAGCCCCACCAGGGCCCGGCCGCCCCCGGCGGGGAGCCCGAGTACGCGGACCGCGTGTACCGCTCCGTCCCCGGCGTGATCTCCGGAGTGTTCCTGCTGGCCGTCGCCGGCTGGCTGATCGGCGACGCGGTGGTGACCGGCACCGGCAAGACCCCGTACGTCGCGCTCGCGGCGGTGCCGGTGTTCGCCTTCCCGGTGATCGCCTACACGCTGCGCCCGGCGGTCTTCGCCGGCCGCGGCCGCCTGGTCGTCCGCAACCCGTGGCGCACCGTCACCGCCCCCTGGGCCTCGGTCGACGCGCTGCGCGCGGGCTACTCGGTCGAGCTGCTGTCCGGCGAGAAGAAGTACCAGGTGTGGGCCGTCCCGGTGTCGCTGCGCCAGCGCAAGCGCGCCACCCGGGCGCAGAGCCGCGGCAACGCCGAGCACGCCTCCCGGACCGGCCTGGGAATGGGCCTGGCCGCCCGGACCAACCCGGTCGTCCAGGGCTCCCCGGACCCGACCCGCGCCTGGTCCGACCAGGTGACCGACGTCCTCCAGGAGATGGCCGAGCGCAACCGCACCAGCCCGGACGCGGCCGGCCCGGTGGTCGTCCGCTGGTGCTGGTGGGTCATCGCCCCCGCCCTGGCCGGCCTCGTCGCCCTGATCACGGTGATCGCGGTCTGAGCCCGGAGCACGCGCTCCGCTCCCGACCCGGGAGACACGCACGAGGGCCCGCCGGTCACGAACCGGCGGGCCCTGTCACGTACGGCGGCGGGGTCAGATGCCCGCGGCCTCGGCGAGGTCGCGCTTGACGGCGGCGAGCAGCTCGGCGGCGCGCTCGCGGGCGCCGGCCAGGTCGGCGGCGCTGGCGACCGGGAGGACGACCTCCAGGTAGCACTTGAGCTTGGGCTCGGTGCCGGAGGGGCGGACCACGATCCGGGCCGAGCGGACGGCCTCGCCGGCCAGGTAGTAGCGCAGGCCGTCGGTGGGCGGCAGCTCGGCGGAGCCGGCCGCGAGGTCGTCGGCGCGGGTGACGGTCAGCCCGGCCAGCACGGTCGGCGGCTGCTCGCGCAGCCGGCGCATGGCGTCGGCGATCAGCGAGAGGTCCTGCACCCGGACGGACAGCTGGTCGGTGGCGTGCAGGCCGTGCTCCAGCGCCAGGTCGTCCAGCAGGTCGCTGAGCGTGCGGCCGGACCGCTTGAGCGTGGCCGCGAGTTCGGCGACCAGCAGGGCGGCGGTGATGCCGTCCTTGTCGCGGACGCCCTGCGGGTCGACGCAGTAGCCGAGCGCCTCCTCGTAGCCGTAGCGCAGGCCCTCGGCGCGGGAGATCCACTTGAAGCCGGTCAGCGTCTCCTCGTAGCCCAGGCCCGCGGCCTCGGCGATCCGGCCGAGCAGGGTGGCGGAGACGATGGTGGTGGCGAAGGTGCCCTCGGCCTTCTTGGCGACCAGCGCGGAGCCCAGCAGCGCGCCGACCTCGTCGCCGCGCAGCATCCGCCAGCCGGAGGTGCCGTTGCCGCTGCCCGCCGCGTTCCCGTGGACCGGGACGGCCACCGCGCAGCGGTCCGCGTCCGGGTCGTTGGCGATCACGATGTCCGGGCCGGCCGCGGCGGCGGTGCGGAAGGCGAGGTCCATCGCCCCCGGCTCCTCCGGGTTGGGGAAGGCCACGGTCGGGAAGTCCGGGTCGGGCTCGGCCTGCTCGGCGACCACGGTCGGCGCGGGGAAGCCGGCCCGGCGGAAGGCGGCGACCAGGGTGTCGCGGCCGACGCCGTGCATCGGGGTGTACACCACGTCCAGCTCGCGCGGGCTGTGCGCGTCGAGGATGCTGACGGCGCGGTCCAGGTAGGCCTCGATGACGTCCTCGCCGAGCACCTCCCAGCCCTCCTCGGCGCGCGGGACGTCGTCCAGCGAGCCGATCGCGTCGATCTCGGCGGCGATCCCGGCGTCGGCCGGCGGGACGATCTGCGAGCCGTCGCCCAGGTAGACCTTGTAGCCGTTGTCCTGCGGCGGGTTGTGGCTGGCGGTGACGGTCACGCCGGCGGCCGCGCCCAGGTGGCGGATCGCGAAGGCGAGCACCGGGGTGGGCAGCGGGCGCGGCAGCAGCGCGGCGCGCAGGCCGGCCCCGACCACGACGGCGGCGGTGTCCCTGGCGAAGTCGTACGACTTGTGCCGGGCGTCGTAGCCGATCACCACGAGGTCGCCGAGGCCCTGCTCCTTCACGTACGCGACCAGGCCGGCGGCGGCCCGGATCACCACGGCGCGGTTCATCCGCATCGGGCCGGCGCCGAGTTCGCCGCGCAGGCCGGCGGTGCCGAACTGGAGGCGGTCGGCGAAGCGCTCGGCGAGGTCCGACCAGGCGAGCTTGCTGTCCGTCTCGGCGTCCGGGCCCTCGGCCAGGGCCAGCAGGGCGGTCAGCTCCTCGCGGGTCTGCGGGTCGGGGTCCTCGGCCAGCCAGGTCCGGGCCCGGGCGAGGAGGTCGGGGTTGAGTGCCTGCGTCATGTTGGCTGCTCCATCGGGAGTGCGTCGGGGTGTCGGCCGGAGGGTTCCGCGCGAAGGGGGTGGAGAAGGGGTGCGCACATGCGGACGGGACCCGCCGGAGGGCGTGATCAGCGGATCACGCCGCCCGTGGGCCCCGTCGTTCATGATTCTGTGCCGGCAGGCGTCAGATCCGCTCCAGGACCTTCGCCAGCAGCTCGCCCATGCGCTCGGCGGAGGCCTTGCCGGCCTCCAGGACCTCTTCGTGGTTGAGCGGCTCGCCGGTCATGCCGGCGGCCAGGTTGGTGACCAGGGAGATGCCGAGCACCTCGGAGCCGGCCTCGCGGGCGGCGATGGCCTCCAGGGTGGTGGACATGCCGACCAGCTCGCCGCCGATCACCCGGGCCATGTGGACCTCGGCCGGGGTCTCGTAGTGCGGGCCGCGGAACTGGACGTAGACGGCCTCGTCCAGGCTCGGGTCGACCTCGCGGCACAGCTCGCGCAGGCGCTTGGAGTAGAGGTCGGTGAGGTCGACGAAGTTCGCGCCGACGATCGGGGAGTCCGCGGTCAGGTTGATGTGGTCGCTGATCAGGACCGGCTGGCCCGGGGTCCAGCCCTGGCGCAGACCACCGCAGCCGTTGGTCAGGACGATGATGCCGCAGCCGGCCGCGGCGGCGGTGCGCACGCCGTGGACGACGGTGGCCACGCCGTGGCCCTCGTAGTAGTGGTTGCGGCCCAGGAAGATCAGGGCGCGCTTGTCGCCGATCTTCACCGAGCGGATCTTGCCGGCGTGGCCGGCCACGGCGGGGGCGGGGAAGCCCGGGAGGTCGGTGACCGGGAACTCGGCCACGGTCTCGCCCAGGGCGTCGGCGGCCGGCACCCAGCCGGAGCCCATCACCAGGGCGACGTCGTGCCGCTCGGCACCGGTCAGCTCGCGCAGGCGCTCGGCGGCGGCCTGGGCGGCGGCGTAGGGGTCGGCGGAGACGACCGACTGAGGAGAAGCGTTCACGGGTCCGAGGATAGACGGGTTTCGGCTACGCGCGTAGAAATTCAGCTGCGGCGTGCCGGATCGTTACCCGGTTGACCCGAAAACACAGCTCGGTGGCCCTCTTCGGGCGACCGGCTTTGTTGATACGTACGGAAATCAGGTCGGTGATCAGCACGGCCGGCGGCGCAGGTCCATCACGTAGTCGTGCGGGGCCCCGGCGCTCTCGGCGGCGTCGGCGATCAGACCGAGGTAGCGCGCCGCCGGCAGGCCGCCCTCGTAGTCGTTGAGCACGTACGTCCAGACCTGGATGTCGCCGTCCAGGGTCTGCGCCCGCAGCTTGATCTTGCGGTAGATGCCGAGCTGGACCCCCTCCCAGCGGTCCAGGCCCTCCTCGTCCATCGGCGCGACGTCGTAGAGGGAGACGAAGACCTGCTCCTTCTCGTCCTCGACGACCGTGGCCAGCGAGCCCTCCCAACCGAGTTGCTCGCCACCGAAGGTGAGCCGCCAGCCGTCCAGCCACCCCGTGCCGCGGTGCGGGGAGTGCGGGGCTCGGCGGGTCATCTGCCGGGCATCGAGGTTGGTGGCATACGCGGCGTAAAGGGGCATGGGTGCAGAGTAGCCCGGTCGGCGCACGGGGCGGGGCCAGTGGACGAAGCTACGAGCGTGGACCCCGTTGTGGCGCCGCTCCCGGCGTGCGGGACAATGGGGTACGTGACTCGGATCGTGATCATCGGTGGCGGACCCGGCGGCTACGAGGCGGCCCTGGTGGCCGCTCAGCTCGGCGCGGAGGTGACCGTCGTCGACCGCGACGGTCTGGGCGGATCGGCGGTGCTCACGGACTGCGTTCCGTCGAAGACCCTGATCGCGACCGCGGAGGTGATGACCACCTTCGACAGCTCGTACGAGGAGCTGGGCATCACGGTCGACCAGGAGGGCGTCGCCGAGGACCGGAAGGTCATCGGGGTGGACCTGGGCAAGGTCAACCGCCGTGTGAAGCGCCTGGCGATCGCGCAGTCCCACGACATCACCCAGTCCGTCACCCGCGCCGGGGTCACCGTGCTGCGCGGCCGGGGCCGGCTCGGTTCCGGCGGGCAGGCCGTGGACGGCTCCCGCGAGGTGCTGGTGGACGCCCCCGACGGCAGCGTGCAGTCGCTGCGCGCCGACGCGGTGCTGATCGCCACCGGCGCCCACCCGCGCGAGGTGCCGGACGCCCAGCCGGACGGCGAGCGGATCCTCACCTGGACCCAGGTGTACGACCTGGAGGAGCTGCCCCGCGAGCTGATCGTGGTCGGCTCCGGCGTCACCGGCGCCGAGTTCGCCGGCGCGTACCAGGCGCTCGGCTCCAAGGTCACCCTGGTCTCCAGCCGCGACCGGGTGCTGCCGGGCGAGGACCCGGACGCCGCCGAGGTGCTGGAGGACGTCTTCCGCCGCCGCGGCATGAACGTGATGAGCCGGACGCGGGCCGAGAGCGCCAAGCGGATCGGCGACCGGGTCGAGGTGACCCTCTCCGACGGCAGGGTGATCGGGGGCACCCACTGCCTGATGGCGGTCGGCTCGATCCCCAACACCGCGGAGATGGGCCTGGAGGAGGCCGGGGTCAAGCTCAACGACTGGGGCCAGATCCAGGTCGACCGGGTCTCCCGCACCAGCGCCCCCGGCGTCTACGCGGCCGGCGACTGCACCGGCGTCTTCATGCTCGCCTCGGTGGCGGCCATGCAGGGCCGGATCGCGATGTACCACGCGCTCGGCGACGCGGTGCAGCCGCTGAACCTCAAGACCGTGGCCTCCAACGTCTTCACCGACCCGGAGATCGCCACCGTCGGCTACACCGCCGCCGACGTGGAGTGCGGCAAGATGGACGCCGTCGTGGTCAAGCTGCCGCTGCGCGGCAACCCGCGGGCGAAGATGCAGGGCATCCGGGACGGCTTCGTGAAGCTGTTCTGCCGCCCCGGCACCGGCATCGTGGTCGGCGGCGTGGTCGTCGCCCCCCGGGCCAGCGAACTGATCCACCCGATCGCGCTCGCGGTGGACGCCAATCTGACGGTCGAACAGGTGGCCAGCGCGTTCACCGTCTACCCGTCCGTCTCCGGCTCGACCGCCGAGGCCGCCCGGCAGCTGCACATCCGCAAGCGGGTCGACGGCGAATCCTGAGCTCAAGCGCACAGTTGAGGGCGGCTGCCGATCGGCGGCCGCCCTTCGCGCAGGCATGATCGTCACCCGGACGGCGGGCGCAGTTCCGGGTTGTTGACGGCGCGTATTGTACGGTCACGCGCCGCTCTTGCGTGAGCAATTCCCGCTACCAGCTGCAAACGCCTGAAAGCAGACGGTCACGCAGGTTACCGTCGGTTCTGTGTTTGCAGCAGAACGTCGCCAGTTGATCCTCGAAATGGTGCGCGCCAACGGAGCGGTCTCGCTCCGGGAGTTGGCCCGCGTCGTCCAGACCTCCGAAGTGACCGTGCGCCGGGACGTGCGGGCGCTGGAGGCAGAAGGGCTCCTCGACCGCCGGCACGGCGGCGCGGTGCTCCCCGGCGGCTTCAGCCGCGAACCCGGCTACCCGCAGAAGACCCACCTGTCCGCGGCGGAGAAGAGCGCCATCGCGGACCTCGCCGCCGGCCTGGTGGAGGAGGGCGACGCGGTGGTGGTCGGCGCCGGCACCACCACCCAGGAACTGGCCCGCCGGCTGGCCCGGGTGCCCGGGCTGACGGTGGTCACCAACTCCCTGCTGGTCGCCCAGGCGCTGGCGCACGCCAACCGGGTCGAGGTGGTGATGACCGGCGGCACCCTGCGCGGCTCCAACTACGCCCTGGTGGGCAGTGGTGCGGAGCAGTCGCTGCAGGGGCTGCGGGTCACCAAGGCCTTCATCTCCGGCAGTGGGCTGACCTCCGAGCGCGGGCTGTCGACCGCGAACATGCTGTCCGCGAGCGTGGACCGGGCAATGGTGCTGGCGGCCGCCGAGGTCATCGTCCTCGCCGACCACACCAAGCTCGGCGCGGCCGGCATGTTCCAGACCGTCGCCACCGAGACCATCACCCGGCTGGTCACCGACGAGCAGGCCGCCGCCGACGACGCCACCGCCCGCGAGCTGGACGCGCTCGCCGACTGCGGGGTGCAGATCGACCTGGCGCCGCTCGGGGCCGCACCCGGCGGGGACGCCCCGGTGCACGGCACCGGCAGCGGCCCGGTGCACCAGACCCAGCCCGGCCCGCTGGGCCGCCGTCCCGCCCCGCCGGGCGGTGCCCCGCTGCCCGGCCAGCGCCGCCCCGGGACGCACGGCGGGCCGGTCGGCCCGGGCGGGATGCCGGTCCGGCTGGCCGAGATGGGCCTGCCGCGCGGGCGCTGAGCCCGGCGTCGAACCACAGCGGGCGAGCAAACCCTGGAAACACGACCGGTCCGCACCCCCCGAAGGGAGTACGGACCGGTCGAGGATTGACGGACCCGGCGTCAGCCGCCGGTCCGGATCAGTCCTTGATCTCGCACAGCGCGGCGCCGCTGCTGACGCTCGCGCCCACCTCGGCCTTGAGGCCGACCACGGTGCCCGCCTTGTGGGCGTTCAGCGGCTGCTCCATCTTCATCGCCTCCAGGACCACGATCAGCTCGCCCTCGGCGACGACCTGGCCCTCCTCGACGGCGACCTTGACGATGGTGCCCTGCATCGGCGAGGCCAGGGTGTCACCGCTGACGGCCGAACCGGCCTTCTTGGCGCCCACCCGGCGCTTGGCCTTCGCGGCGCCCGTCGCACCGGCCGCCGGGGCCGTCGCGACGCCCAGCGAGGACGGCAGCGAGACCTCGATCCGCTTGCCGCCGACCTCGACGACCACGGTCTCCCGGGTCTCGGCCTCCTCGGCCTCGCCGGCCGAGCCCGCGAACGGCGGGATGGTGTTGTCGAAGTCGGTCTCG
The DNA here is from genome assembly GCF_042724935.1 of Kitasatospora sp. NPDC127060. Taxonomy (NCBI): domain Bacteria; kingdom Bacillati; phylum Actinomycetota; class Actinomycetes; order Kitasatosporales; family Streptomycetaceae; genus Kitasatospora; species Kitasatospora sp. NPDC127060. Next base: position 3,374 of record NZ_JBHXEG010000049.1, on the reverse strand, counting down.
ATCCAGCGGGTGTAGATCGTGAACGGCTCGTCGCTGCCGTGCACCTCGGGCGCGAACGCCGGGTCGGTGACGACCGCTCGGTGGAACGGGATGGCGGTGGCCATGCCCTCGACCCTGAACTCGCTCAGCGCGCGCCGGGCCCGCTCCAGCGCCTGCTTGCGGTCGCGGCCGGAGACGATCAGCTTGGCCAGCAGGGAGTCCCAGGCCGGGCCGATGACCGATCCGGTCTCCACGCCGGAGTCCAGGCGCACACCCGGGCCGGACGGCGGGGCGAACAGCGTCACGGTGCCGGGCGCGGGCAGGAAGTTGCGGCCCGGGTCCTCGCCGTTGATGCGGAACTCGAAGGAGTGGCCGCGGACCTCGGGGTCGCCGTAGCCGAGCTCCTCGCCGTCGGCGATCCGGAACATCTCGCGGACCAGGTCGATCCCGGTGACCTCCTCGGTGACCGGGTGCTCCACCTGCAGACGGGTGTTGACCTCCAGGAAGGAGATCGTGCCGTCCAGCGCGACCAGGAACTCGCAGGTCCCGGCGCCCTCGTAGCCGGCCTCCTTGAGGATGGCCTTGGAGGCGCGGTACAGCTCGGCGTTCTGCTCAGCGGTCAGGAACGGCGCGGGCGCCTCCTCGACCAGCTTCTGGTGCCGGCGCTGCAGCGAGCAGTCACGGGTGGAGACGACCACCACGTTGCCGTGCTTGTCCGCGAGGCACTGGGTCTCCACGTGCCGCGGATTGTCCAGGTAGCGCTCGACGAAGCACTCGCCGCGCCCGAAGGCGGCGACCGCCTCGCGCACCGCGGACTCGTACAGCTCCGGGATCTCCTCCAGGTTGCGGGCGACCTTCAGGCCGCGCCCGCCGCCGCCGAACGCCGCCTTGATGGCGACCGGCAGGCCGTGCTCCCGGGCGAACTCGACGACCTCGTCGGCCCCGGAGACCGGGTCCGGGGTGCCGGCCACCAGCGGGGCGCCGGCGCGCTGGGCGACGTGACGGGCGGTGACCTTGTCACCGAGGTCGCGGATGGCCTGCGGCGGCGGGCCGATCCAGGTCAGGCCCGCGTCGATCACGGCCTGGGCGAACTCGGCGTTCTCCGACAGGAACCCGTAACCGGGGTGGACGGCGTCGGCGCCGGAGTCCTCGGCGGCCTTCAAGACCTTGGCGATGTCCAGGTAACTGGTGCCGGGGGTGTCACCGCCCAGCGCATAAGCCTCGTCGGCCGCGCGGACGTGCAGCGCATCCCGGTCCGGCTCGGCGTAGACGGCGACGCTGGCGATACCGGCGTCCGAGCAGGCCCGGGCGACGCGGACGGCGATTTCCCCGCGGTTGGCGATGAGCACCTTGCGCACTGTGGCTCCCTTCTTGAACCTCGTTGAGTTTATGGATTCCTGGGCGGTACCGGCGAGTAGCCCCAGGTTGTGAACTATCCCACACGCTCGGTGATGGGATTTCGGGCCCGTCCGACGGGGCCGACGGCGACTTCGCAGGTCGCGGCCGGTGCGGTCGTACCGGCCCGGTCGACGGTGGGTGACCGGGGGGCGGCGTGGCGGGTCGGTGGCGTGCAACACACCCTGCCACGGCCCGCTCAAGCCACGGTCGTGCCGGTGGTCGTGCCGGTGGCCGTGCCGGTGGTCGTGCCGGTGGCCGTGCCGGTGGCCGTGCCGGTGGCCGTGCCGGTGGCCGAAGTGGCCGTCGGAGCGGTCTCGGCGGCCGCGGCGGCCGGGGGGCGGCGCAGGGCCTCGGCCGTGACGTCGGCGACCGGCTCGACCATGTCCGGTCCGTACGCCCCCGGGTTGACCACCCGCAGGACCAGCGCGAAGGTGCCGTTGCGGCCGTGCTTGCGGGCGAGTTCGCGGTGGTGCGAGACCAGGTAGCGGACGCCGGCCTGGTTGGCGGTGCCGGTCTGGCCGGAGATCAGGAACACCGGGCGGCCGCCCTCCGGGGTGGCGATCCGGGCCAGCAGGACGTGGGTGCGGTCGGGTTCGACGGCGAACTCCCGGCCGCCCACCGTGAGCACGTTGCTGCCCGGGCCGGGGCCGGAGGTGATCAGCACCCCGGGCAGGCCCCAGGCCAGGTGGGCGGCCATCCGCTCGTTGCTGACCGGACCACCCAGGCACAGCTCGGTCTTGGTGCCCAGGCCGCGGTGCGCGGAGTCGTGGGCGACCAGTTCGGGCCGCGCGCCGCACTCCTCGACCAGCCCGGCCAGCCACATCAGGGCGTAGGCGTCCCGGCGGGTCACGGTGTTGGCGTGCGAGCCCGCCCCGACGCTGCGCGGCACCACGATCAGGCACTCACTGCCGGTCGGCAGTCCGAAGAACCCCCGTACCCGCTCGACCTTCCGGCGCCGCCGCAGGGCCTGGGCCAGCCAGCCGAGTCCGGCGCTGATGGCACTGGCCACCAGGCCGAGCACCACGTTGAGCACGTTGTCGGTCATCGCCGCGTTCCCCTCCCGGTTCGAACGCCGGTCAGCTTAGACCGACTGCCCGCTGCGGCAGGTCAGTTGGCCCACAGGTCCGTGATGCGGACGTCGAGGTCGGCGAGCAGTCGGCGCAGCAGCGGCAGGGAGAGGCCGATGACGTTGCCCGGGTCGCCGTCGATGCCGTCGATGAACGGTGCCGAGCGGCCGTCCAGGGTGAACGCCCCGGCCACGTACAGCGGTTCGCCGGAGGCGACGTAGGCGGCCACCTCCGCGTCGTCCGGGGTGCCGAAGCGGACGGTGGTGGAGGCGGTGGCCGAGGACTGCCGGCCGGTCGCGGTGTCGATCACGCAGTGGCCGGTGCGCAGCACCCCGGCGCGGCCGCGCATGGACTGCCAGCGGGCCAGCGCCTCGGCGGCGTCGGCGGGCTTGCCGAGGGCGAGGCCGTCCAGCTCCAGGACGGAGTCGCAGCCGATCACCAGCTCGCTGCCGGTCAGTTCGACGGCGACGGCCTTCGCCTTGGCCTCGGCCAGGACGAGGGCGAGTTCGCCGGGGGTGGCGGCGGTGATGGCGTCCTCGTCGACGCCGCTGACCACCACGCGCGGGTCGAGCCCCGCCTGGCGCAGCAGTCCGAGGCGGGCGGGGGAGGCGGAGGCGAGGACGAGGGCGCGCTGGTCGGTCATGCCCACCAGGGTAGGGGGTGCTGGTATCCGCCGTTCGGGTGAACGGGTCAGGTGAAGTACCGGGTGACCATGATCAGGACGGAGCCCACCAGCACGATGGCGGCGAGCACCTTGCCGGCCCGCTGCATCCGTTCCTGCATGCGACGGGCTTCGGGCGAGGGCCCGTCCTCGGGGTCTGACCAGAGCACCCGTCCAGAGTGCGGTGCCGGTGGGCCAGGCCGCCTGAGTATCCGTACTCAGGTTTCGGGCACAGCGGGCGGCGGGGCGGGAGGTCGGGTGGGCCGACC